>CAZURA010000131.1:0-15013 GCA_964622985.1 uncultured Bacteroides sp.
TTAACTTCTGTCTGAATAATTTGAAGTCGAACAAAGGAATAAGAAATCCGTTCTCCCCATCCCTGATCAGATCGGAGGGTCCTGCCACACAGTCATAAGCAATTACCGGAACTCCTGCCGATAAAGTTTCACCTATTACGTTCGGAAAGCCTTCAGAGCTGGACATAAAGGCAAAGATCCGGCTCTTCAGGTAATAGGAGTCTATCTTCAACTGATTTCCTTCAAGAAACACTCGGTCCTCTACATGAAGTGTGCGAACCAGCTCTTTCAGGACAGCCAAATTGTTTTGTTTCAATGCATCCCCCCCAACAATAACTAACTTCCACTCCGGATTGTCAATATCTACAAATAACTCAATAAGCTTGTCAAAATTCTTGGTAGATATCAGCCTGCCGGCCGATAATACGATTTTTTCCTGTACCACCTCATTCGATGAGGCAATTTGCCTGATGGGATTGCCGATCACGGTTACATTTCTGTTCCATCTCTTTTTCAAAGCCAATTCCCCTGCATACCTGGTTTGGGCTATATAACCTGCAGCTCTTCTATACAGCAGGTTCCTCAGGCTATTATGAAACCAACCTAGATTCTTTCCAGGACTGCTGCGGTCTGAAATATATACGGGAAACTTCAATCCTGTCAATGACAGCAGGACCAGGTTATTCCAATATTCACCGAAACTCAGTATGGTAATAGGAGAAATACCTTTGACCTTTTTCCTTATAAAGAATAGGGTTCTGACGGTACAAATGAATCTTCTTCTGTTATCGAAAGAAAACCGGGGTTTGTGAATTGTCACATTTGAAGGGATGGTAAAAAACACTTCACGTTTACGGCCATATAAGATCATGTGCAGTTCCACCTCCGGCCTGGCGGCAAAATGTTTTGCCAGTTCTGACATGGCCCTCTCCATGCCGCCTGGTGCAAGACTGTGTATCAGTAAACAGATCTGTTTCTTTGATATCTCCTCAGAATTTGTCAATGGCTCCTTGAATTACTTGCATTCCCAATGCAAGTTACTAATCATCATCCCGCCGGTTACCCATAAAGTCTTCAATCATCCAAGCGAAAGGCTTAATGGTTCCTTCATACCAGTTCAATTCTTTATCCCAATAGCCCGTGCAGTCAGAACGTGCTTCTGCACCAAAACCATAACTGATCTCTACAAGCAACGGTTTTCCGCGATCATAAATAAAATCATAAGCCACACACTGACTTTTTAACCTGTCGGTAAGATCAAATGCAAGCCTTACTGTATCTTCATCAAACAAGATACGATCAAATTGCATAACTCCGCTGCCCGATGCCCGAAAATCGTTCTTCCTGACCATTCTTTTCGCTGCAAATGCCTTTCCATGGATCACTATTATCCGAATATCATGGTCATTGCCCGGGATAAACTCCTGAAAGTAGATGTAGCCCTTATCCCTTCCTCTGATCTTGGATACCCTGGGAGCTATAAAAAGGCGGACGATACCTTTAAACACTTCCCTAATACCCACATGTCCTATCCGATACAAACGCCATCGCTCTTTCAGCAGAATGACTGGATCAAAGAATTTAAAACCTCGTCCAAATGCGCTTGTTATTAATCTGTTGGCCCTTCTTCTTGACTTGACCAACCGGACATTTTGTGATGCAGATCCCCCCCGGGTTTTAAACACCTTTGGGAAATCAGTGGTTCGAACCCATTGGCGGGCCTCCTTCTTATTGTAGAATACCCAGCAGGGGACCAGTGGAGCGCCTATTGCTTCCAATAGATATTTCTGTCCCACCTTATCGTCAAAGTGCCAGCTTGTGTGAAAATCGGGAAATACAAGCTTACCAGCCTGTTCAACTGCATGGAGGAGTTGCTTTGCAAAGACAATATCCCTGAAATTTCCCTGATGGAAATGCCACATAAGTGCATCACACCCTTCAAGCTGCTGGATGATGTCAGACTTGTAACAATCTACTATTTTATAGGGAATCTGTTTTTCTTCGCAGTACTGGATCCACAATTCACTGTAACTATCTTTGGGAGAATGAATGGCGATGGTCATGATGATATTCTACTTTCGCCTGTCGTTCCTGAGAATATTAATTACCACATCCCTGTGTGATTCACAGCGTATCAAATTCAGGTATAAAAGCTTTTTGCGCTTGCTCAATACAGAAGGAATTATCCCTCTGTTGCGCAAATGGTGTAATAAGCGTATGGAATAAGGCTCCAGGTAGAAGGAATATAGTTTTCTCACCCTGCCACAATACTTATTGAACTCATCATATAAAGACGCATCATTCTGAATGATTGTATTGAGGCGTTCAATGTTTTCCTCAAATACATCTTTGTCGTTAATCAGTAGCTTTACTCCGGCTTGAGGATTACACTGTTCATAGGGTATCAATGTAAAACCGATCTGATGACCCAGCTCCAGCCTCACCGCATAACCGTAGTTCCACTCCCGGTTCACCAAACCCTCATTATCGAAAATGAAATTACCCAAAGAATAAAAAATGGGTATGCCTCGATACACTTCATATCCGCTGTAGCAATGGGTATGGTGTGCGATCACTGCGCTGGCACCGGCATCCGCATAGAAGCGTAACAACTTCTTCATCCTTGGACTGGGGAGGTTATACATCTCGTGCCCTCCGTGGACAATTACAATCACATAATCAGCTTTTCCTTTTGCCACTTGAATATCCCGGAAATTATTAATGGGATCCACTGGATTGGCCCCCGGGGAATTATCGTGTGTGGTGGAAAATTCGTTCTCTGCAAAATTCAGCACTGCAACCCTTTTACCCTTTATCTCCTTAAAATAACCCATGGAAGCATCATTCTGATCCTTCCCAGCCCCCACATGATCAATGGAGTGTGCCTTACATGCATTCAAGGTACTCTGTAATCCCTCCATACCGAAATCCATGATATGGTTGTTGGCCAGAGAAACCAGCTTAAATCCGGCAAATTCCAGGGCCTTTATGGTTTTTGGTGAACTCTTGATGGGGGGACCTGTCTTCTCAATGGAAGTACCTTTTTCCAATAAAGCTGACTCCAGGTTGGTAATGGCCAGATCCGACTGCTGAATTACTGGGAGAAAGTCATTGAAGATCTCGCTGTATTTCTCTTCAGCAATGAGTGTATCAATCCGGCCTCCGCCATAAAAGTCTCCTGTAATAAGAAGTTGTATGGTATTGTTCATATCTTTTATCGTATAAGCTGTCCCAGCTGCACTGAACTCAAGAATTCAATTTCAGGCCAGCGTTTGGTCACCCTCAACAGCAAATCCTTTAGCATGTTGAGGTTTTGATCTCTGTTGGAAGTGTCAATAAACCCTATGAAATTAAGCCGGTGTGATTGTATGATGGCCGGTTTGTGCCAGAAAAAGGCGTTTGAAATCTCATTCAGGCAGGAGCTTACCCAATCCTTTTTATAATAGGAGGGTTCGAAAAAGCAATTTCTTCTCAGATATATTTGATTCAGGCCATTTCTTGCACCCATATGGAATCGATCCACCTTATTGACTCCGGAGGTGGGCTGCTTTCTGTATCCCTTGCCCTGAATGTACCGGATACCCATTTCTGACAGGAGTGGATCGAGATCTGCATGCCAGGTATAACTTGGAGCAATGAAGGATTCTGATCTGAATCCGAAAAGCTTTTCGAATAGCTCCAACCCCTCTCTGATGATCTGTCTATGGGATGTAATCTCCGAAGGATCATCGAATCCGAAAGCCTGCATGTAGCTTTTTCTGTTTTCGGATGAGATCGATGTGCTGATGCCGAATAGGTTCAGATCAAATGTCTTCCTGGTTTCCGGAAAATTGGACCGGAGCCCCCTCATCCATCGGGCCACATTCAGATGTTCCCGACCATGAAACTGGGGTAAAAAGAGATTATTTTCCATACCCTGTTTCAAAACGGTAAAGGAGTTGGAATGCTTCGGATACTTTTTGTATGTCTCCGTCAGAAGCTCATATGTATATTGTTCGAATCCAGAAGCTTTTATCTTTTCGAAATCCGGATTGGAGGTCAACACATTGGCTGTGATGACCGGAGCCTTTCCATGGGTATCCTCTATTTGAGTCAACAGATCAAACAGATGGGACAGATCCTCCTCCGATTCCAGGGCATCCACCCTGTTATAGGGACATTCATTGACCCTGATCCCATCCCTAAGCAGTGTGCCGTACACTTCTTTTGAGGGCATTCTGATGGTTCCCCAGTCATCTGACTCAATCACAATGATCTTGCGATGAGTCCGCCAGCCAGGGATCTGGCGTAGTTGTGCTGCGATCTGGGATTTATATCTATCAATCATGGTAGGAGATAACTAGAATTAATCCAATTGTGAAATACACCGGTCTTACTCCCCCCTGAGTATAGTGAAGGGGACTATCCTGTACAGAACCGGTACCCATACTATGTTCTGCCTTCTGGCTTCGGAAAAAAATTTCAATCCCACCTTTTTTAGTATTTTGATATTGGTGTGATTTTCGGGATCAACCACACCCCAAAACCGGATATCCTCATTTTTATAAAGATATCTTGAATACAGTTTAACAAATGTGTTTATTCCTCTTCCACGGTATTCGACCCGGGTCATGGAATAGCAGAACTGAACATCGTTCTTACCCATAAAAGGCCATTTAAAGTATGCAGGAACGATGAGCATAGAGCTTACCAGTTCATCGTTGAAATAGATATAAATGGCTGAAAAGTACCGATTTCTAAATATCCGGAGAAAATGCGCCAACCAGTAAAAGAAATACTTCACTGAATACCCTGGCGGGACTATCCGGGTCAGGGAGGGTTTCCATATCTTCACATGATAGGTATCCAGATATTCTGAAAAATCAGGGAATTCCACCTGACCCTCTGAAACATAGATATGCGAAAATTTAGGATCCATTCTTCTTAGTCATTACCAGGTTATATAAGTCTGCCGAGCTCATGAATTCCACTTCCGGCCACTTAGCAAGAATCCGTTCCAATAACTGTTTCATCAAGCGAAGTCCGACCTCTCTGTTTTTCGGTTCAATACTTCCCACAAAGTTCACCCTGTGAGAGCTGATTATAGCCGGTCCATTATTCAGGAAAGCCTGGTTTATTCTGGCCAGGCAGGAATCCATCAGATAGGACTCACTCATTTTATAGTGCTCAAAAGCACAGGTGCGTATGGAATGCCTGATGCCTGATAACCCTTTTCTGCCCGAAATCCCGATCAGAGGGATTCTATTTCCGTTTCCCCGGTCCACGAACCGGAACTTTCCCCGGGTAATAAACTCCAGGCTTGAAGGAGAAAGCCGCTTCTCCAGGAATGGATCGAAAACCGCGTTAGGGGGTGTGAACAGTATGGCTTCATACCCAAACAGCTCAGAGAACAATTGCAGCCCCTCTTCGATATTGTCTATTATGGCTCTCTTTTCCTGCTTGTTATCAAACGTGTAAGTAGTCAGATAGCTCCTTCCATTATGAGAATCCTCAGGTGGTAGCCCGAAATACCCGTAGTCAAAAGCAGTAAGTGTATTTGTATGTTTTGCTCTCAGCGCTTCCATCCACCTGCTGATATTCAGGTGTTGGGTCCCATGGAACTGAGGGCAAAAGAGGCCCATTTCCATACCCTTATTCCACATATCCCAGGTATCCCCGTTTCCATAATATTTTTCCAGGGTAACAGGAAGAGGTTCTGCCACGTAGGTGGAGAAATCACTCTCTTTGATGGCTTGAAAATCAGGGTTGCTTACAACAGCTACCGGGGAGAAGACCGCCGGATTCCCATTCTTGTCTTTCACCGAGGTGAGCATGTCAAACAGGTTGCTGAAATCCTCGCTGTTAAACAGGCCGTCATACCGGTTAAACCAATAATCCTTCAATAGAAATCCCTTTTTCAAAAGTGCCTGATAAACTTTTGCCGAGGGCATTCTGATCGCACCAAAATCATCTACTTCGATGACAATGATCTTTCGAGAGGTTTTAACTGAAAGCTTATTGTATATCTTGTTGAGCATTTTGATCAGGATAAATATATTTGGACGCAAATACCACGGCTATGATAAACCAGGTTGTCAAACTGAGAAAAGAGCCACCCCCCTTCAACAGTACCAGAAATATCATGGCCACCAAACTGAGGAACAGGGGATCCCTGTGTATCCTGGAAACCTGGTAGGCGGACTTGAATGACATGTACAATAACAAGAGGAACAGGGACAATCCTAACAGACCTCCGTATACCAGAATAGCCAGGTATGCATTATGTGTGGCGAAATAGGTGCCTCGTAATGCAATTATTTCTGCCTGATATCTGAAAAGACCCACGCCAAAAATCAGGTTCCCTTTCACGATACTAAAAACATCCAACCACAAGGGCAGGCGGCTGTCTGTCAAGGACGCATCGTCCTGGAAGAATCTTTCGTATAACATATCATTAGACAGGAAAACAATACCGATCACTCCCACAATGATTACTCCCGTGCCCACATAATTGAACCTCTTAATAAAATCCGTACTCCTGAAATAGTAATAGATGAATATGCCCAGGAGTAATCCCAGGAATCCTCCCCTTGATCCGGTCAACAGATTAATATATAGAATTAAGGGAATCATTAAGATGTAAAACCACCTGGTCCGCTTCCCAATCTGATGCTTATCCATAAGGCTGATAATAAACATAAAAGAGATATTACAATAGGTGGCAATACTATTGGCACCTACGCCCGCAATGGAAATCCGGCCGGCTTGGGATCTGGACACATCAATATTGAAAAAGTAGAGTATTACCAGGATAGTGACACCTGCAATAAACCACTGCATGATCTGCTTTATTCCAAGGTTTCCCTTCAGTATCTCTTTTGAAAAAACATAGAAGTAAATAATAAAGATGGGGAATTGCCTCAGGAAGGAGTAGCCCAGGCCTGTTTGGGCAGTTTTATTAAACAGGGAGACCATAGCGATCAGACCATACAGGCATAGCAATAGAACCAGCGGTTTATATGTAAAGTGAATCTCCAGATGGGTATTTTGGGAAAAGAGCAACGACAGAAAATAGAGTACCAGGAAAACGAGAGGCAGGCTCAACAGGGGTGTGCCAATCGACAAATGTTCAAAGGGTATGACCAGGATCATCGCCTTGAGGAAGAATACGCGCCAGGGAGAAACATTAGTGTAACTCATCACGTAAGTAGCAAAAATGATTTTGCGATATGTTTTATGTTGTGCTTATCAAGATCTACTTTAAGATCTGCACGATAATTGCCAGCTAAGAACTCACTAACCATTTCATGATCCAGGTTGTAGGAATCCAGTGAAAGAATGGGCCTGCCTGTAAGCGCATAGTCTATGATCTTGCTGGGCAATTGAATCTCATTCCTGTTATGAAAGTTGATCAGGAAGTCCATTTTACTAAGTTCGAAAAGTAATTCCTCACGATCTACAAATCCATGGATAAATAGCTTCTTGCCCACAATATTTGAGTATTTGGAAAATATGCCCTGTTGGGTAGTATATATCACAAATTTAAAATCAATCCCATTCTCTATCAAGTCATCAATAAAAGGACGAGGATCCCTTCGTCCGGGTATAAATGAACCTGCATAAGCAAAAGTTGGGACAGGATGTGAGGTCTTTCCTTTGAATAGCTTAGGATTGGAGAGATCAAATCCCTGTGGGATGACTTTTATCTTGGATCGAAATTTTTCCGGGTAGGCCTGCACCGCACCATCAAAAGGAACGGTAATATGACTGCATTTCCTGAAAACTGCCCGGGTAAGCATCCTTAAATAAAAGGCTTTATAAAGGAAGGATTTCTCGAATCCCGTGTAAGGATCCCCGCAATCGGCCACCCAGACCGGTGCTATGGGGTGCCTTGGTTTGCGAGCCAGCAGAACACCCCAGTGTATCGGGTATGGCACCGCGATGGAGATGAGCGTATCATGACCACGCTCTTTTCTCAGGGCCCTGTTAACCTGGAACATCAGCTTGACAGCAGGGTATTCAAACAGAGAAAGCATGATACGAAACAGGACTCTTTCCAATATCCTGAGGATCCGGTTTTGCCCAGGTTTGATAGTTTGTACACTTCGGTGCCCTATGCTTTTAATTGTGAATCCATACTCTTTCATGAACATGGAAAAGTCATAATCCTGTTCAGGAACCAGTACGGTAACCTCATGTCCCTGATGAGCCAGTTCCTTGGCCAGTTGGGTTGTACGATGTGCCCTGGGAGAATTTCCCGGAAAAAAGCTGCCGGAGACAATCAGTATCTTCTTCCTATCAACCCTTGTATCGCTCATGTTGAACTCTTCCTGATTAGACCATAGAGTTCACACGCAACCACAAAAACTAAGAAAAACAGAATACTCACCTTGATTCTGTTTACCATGGATTCTCTGGTATCTTGCGTGTATTTCTTGCTTTCATATTGCATTTCCAGCCTCTCGGCGATCAACATTCTGCTGTTATCGCCTTCATTATGGTGGATCAGCTCCATAGGTTGATCCAGCTGGCATTCAGGGATTCGGATCATGACTTCAATAGGATTCCCAGTGATCTTCAGCCTCTTGATCTCCGTAGTTGTATTTGTTTTTTCGCTCACCATCCCTTCTGTAACTTCGATATGACCATTGGAGATGAAGTTCAGGCTCAGGTCATCATTCACTTTGAGCTGTATACTGGAATCATCCAAATGCTCCACTTCTATTCCTGATTTCACATTGTAGTAAGCCACCAATTCCCTGTCCCTGAAAGTACTGTCCTTTATATAAATTCCAACCTTGGGATCAATTTTTATTTTCCGGGCGATCGTTTCATTAGCCCCATATTCTTTTATTCCATGAGCGATCAGGGTGTTATCTTCGTCATTGAATTCTTCCAGAGAAAGATCAGAAGATTCGGGCATTTTATATGGATGATTCAGAAAACATACCGTGGATTGAGACTCTTCTGACTCGATAAACATTCGAGCCGGTGAATTGATATAGGAAAATATACCTGAACTGGCGAAAATGGGTTGGTTGATATACAAATAGAGTGCCAGATCTTCCGGTAATTTATGGACATTGGGCGGTGAATGCAGGGAGACAAACATGACACCATAATTCATGTCTTCACCTGACCAGTGAGCCCCAATCAACTTATTGGAGAACTGGTAATAGCGGTTTGGGTTTATGGATGACTCTATGCTAATATCCGGGTCGTACATGGAATAACTGTCACCCACTCCCTGCAAAAAGCCATCATCTGTGGTAACAGTCTGAATAAATCTTCTGGTCTGGTTCAATTTCTTTTTCAGCATTGCCACAGATCTCAAATCATTAACACCCTGGATCTCAGTAATTTTCAGTAATTGATTATATATAAACATCCAATAACTGGAAGCTCCTTCATACACTGCACCATCCGGTCCAATATGGTAGTCTGTGATCTCCTCCAGTCTTTTATCCATAAGTGCCAGTAGGTCACTTGTCAATTCCTGGTTTTCGATCACAGCAGATAATTGAGCCAGGGTTCTGACCTGCATGACACCATGGTTGGTTCGCCAGGTGAAAAAACGGTCATCGGTTATAAATCCCAGGCAGATATTCAGGTCTTTCGATAGTCGGCGCAATAGGGGCGTTTTATCAGGATAGTGTTCTTTGAGAAAAGCAGTGAAGAGGATCAGAAATTGTATTCTTTCTGATACCACATGATCGTTCACACTTATGGCGTTCAGGGAGAATGGATTGAGGATTTCTCCAGACACAAATTCATAAACACTTTCTAAATTCTGAATTTCATTTTCTCCCAACGTCCCCTTTTGACAGTGACCAAGAAAATATTGACTGGCATATCCTAATGAGAACAATGCCAGATTCACGGTAGGATGAAGGGATTTCCTCCTAAATATTGAGGCGTTTTCAGAGTTGAGCAGGTTCTTTTCGAAACCTTCCAGATGAAGATAAGGTCTGTTGTCAATTATCTCAAGTCTGGCCCCGGTCTTATTATCCGGAGAGATCGTTCTCATCACGCTGTCAAAACCGACGAGTTCAACCTCCTTTTTAGAGTTTAAAATGGTCTTTTTCAGGTTAAAGAACCTGATGGAATCAATATAGAGGACAAGGTACACGATCATGCCCAGGAAAAACACTGAATAGATCAGCACTCTGGATTTCCTGTTTGGAGGTATTAGAAATCTGTTCGTCATAGTCATAATTATGCTTTTGATCTGTTTCTCCTGAATAAGGGAAGTATTATTTCCCAATAATTGATCTTAACCCAAGTGGCTGAAACCAGTAAAATACCCATGTAACATACACCAGCAAGGGCGATATAAAGCAGGTCCGGGATATCAGGCAGGAGATATCTTAATGCCGAATTGACTAAAAAGAGGGATACAAAGGAATGGACTGCAATAAGCAAAAAGCGCTTGAAGGGGAAAAGACTGAAAAAAGGCACTTCCAGCTTCTTCGATGAGAACCATATAGAAACTAATATTCCCCCGATGGCTATGACCACAAACGTGATTGCAACGGCCAGGGGGGTGTCGAATATTCTTACAACCAGGTATTGGACAGTCCAGGTAATGACAGCCAGACCAATATGTAACCTGGCGTAAAACTTTGCCTCCCCCAGAGATAATAACAGCGGTGCAAAAATGATGATATTAAAGAAGTTCAGGATCATAGCTGTGGAGAAATACATAGAAGAGATTGCATACGCTTCGGAATAGACCAATGTTACCACTTCCTTGGAATAGAACATGAAATAGATGACAATGGGATAAATCAGTATGGCCGATTTCTTCAATGCATTTCTCCATAGATTGGTGATCTGCGAAACATCAGATTTTTCATGAACTACTTTAGAAAACTGCGGCATCAGGACTGCGGAGGTAGCTCCTGTAATCATCCGTACGAAAGGTATTTCAATGAATCCGTTACTGAACTCTGCAAATACCTCCGGACCATAGAACCTGCTTATATAGTATTGATTGGCTGCCCTGAAAATAATACCCGCAATGGAAGCGGATACGAGGGGCAGACTGTACCGTAGAATCTCTTTCAGGCCTAGACTGGATTTCTCCTGCTTAACACTTCTGAAGGGGATCCCTTTGAAGAAATAGGCGATGATCAGAATAAAGAAAGAACTGAGGATCCAACCGTAGATGGCTGTTAAATAGTCTTGAGAAAAAAGGATCACAGGAAGCACGATGAAAATCAGCATCAGTGCTCTGGTCAGGATATTGTAAAGGGCAATGTATTTTGTCTTCTTGTACGTTGAGAAAATACCCTCAATCCCAAGGGTGGGTAATAACAACAGAGGGACCGGGGAGAAATATTTCAGTCCTACAGAAAGTTCAGGATTTTTAAGTATATCAGCTAAAATACCTGAACAGAAGAAAAGAACCAGGGAAAAAGCCAGTCCAGTTAACAGCAGGACTTTCGAGATCTTAAAGACGATCTCTTTCCCGTGAGATAATTTATAGCGTGGTAGAAAATAGGCAAATACACGTGGCAATCCTGCCGTAAAGACAATAAGCAGTGTATTGTAAACATATATGACCTGTTTATAGGTGCCATATTCCGTTTTACTCAAGTATCTGGATAATATGGCAGCAGTGAGTATAGAGATTACAAAAGTACTAAAGCTTCCCAGCCCAACCCATAAGGCTTGCATGGTATTACTGCTTTCAGCCTTCATCAGGAATTACTGCGTGTTTCACGGACTTATGAAAAGAATAACCAGACAAGAAAATACTCAGAACTTGAGTGCAAAACCGGCTTTCCAAAAGTGTATCTCAGGTTTCTAACTTAGTCTTTGTTTTATACTCATACTTATACTTGTATGAGTATCGATAATGGCCACTTCTGAGATTTACATCGTTGAGAAGAAGACTGAGACCATGCAACCCAAGCCCTTGTATCTCTGACAGCGTTGCACTTAACACATTCTTTTTTGTGTGTCCATGTCTGACTACTAGTAATACAGCATCAGCCAAAGCGGCTACCGGATATATATCAGAGACTATGCCCACCGGAGGGCTGTCAACTACAATGTAGTCATATTTTTTCCTCAGATGATTGAACAATGCCTGGGTCTCTTCTGAACTGGTAAGCTCTCCGGGATTGGGAGGAATCGGACCGGAAGGGATAATATGAAGATTTTGAAAATCGGTACTTTGAATAATGTCGTTGTGGCTTCTTCTCCCAATGAGATACTCGGTCAGTCCTGCCTGCCCGTTCAATTCAAAGTTCCTCGAAAGCGTAGGTCGCCTTAGGTCAAAACCGACCAGCAAAGTCTTCTTACCTGCCAGGCTGTATGCAGAAGCCAGGTTGATGGCAGTGAAAGTTTTTCCTTCACCCATCATGGATGAAGTAACCAAAATGATGGGACTCTTTGCCTCTTTGGTGAAAAACTCCAGCCGTGTTCGTAAACTTCGAAAAGCTTCAGAAATACGGGAGTTCGGCTCATTTAAGACTACCGTTCTATAGCTTAACCTACTTCTCGGAAAGTACCCAATGACAGGAAGCTTACTGATCAGGTTGATATCCTCTTCCGATGTTATCTCGTTATGTATCAACTTATTTAACAATAAAATCAGGGTGGGCAACGCAAATGCGAGGGCAATTGCGATAAGCAATACTTTCAACCTGCTGGGGGACACTGGGCCAATGGATCTGGAGGGATCCACCAATTCATTGTCCGCTGTGTTTGAAGCCTGTTTAATCTGTGCTTCAGCACGGCTTTGTAAGAGGAAGGTGTAGAGTACATTGTTCAGATTGAATTTCCGTTCAAATCCGAGTAACTGGCGCTCCTTTACCGGCAAATTGGAGGCCTGCCTGTTCAGATTATTGATTTGTGAATTATTTTCATTAAGGGCCATCTGATTGGCAAGTGTAATCCCTTTCAGCGTCTCCTGTATACTATTCTTGGTATTTGTCAGCCTCAACTCAAGTTGTGACTGCAAGGGATTTCGTTCACCCACAGCACTACTGAAGTACTCGGCTTGCAATGCAGCTAGTTCTTGCATAAGATTAGCCAGCAGGGGATCCTCAATGCCCATGGAAGCAGGTGCTACCGGTACCTTTTCATTGGCCTCACTGGAAAGATACTCCTCCAGGTATTCATAATAATTACTCTCTAACGTCAATCTGGCCCTTTCATTTTCCAGGACCACCGCTTGATCGATAATCTGCTGCGCCTGGGCTGAAACATCCATGATCCTGTTCCTGGACCGGAATTCCTGTAGTTGAGTTTCAGTGAGCGAAAGCGAGTCCGAAACACTATTCAGTTGTTTTTCAATAAATTCTATTGTGCGCTTTGCTTCCTGGTTTTTCTTTTCCAGGTTACCTTGTATGTATACCTCCGTCAGTTTATTCAGGAAGATCATATCCTGCACCTTGTTGGTACCCTGAAGGGAAAGCCTGACAATGGTTCCTTCCCTGGTAGCATTTTCGATCCTTAAACGGCTGAGGTATCGGTCGGTCAGCCGTTCCTTATCGTAGAACTGGATATAGATTCTGTCTCCAGATTTGTACACATCCTCCAGTTCTGGTTGGGGAAATATGGTAAATGATTTATCCCTATAACTGATACTCTGACCAAAGGCGATCAGGCTATCCAACTGGGGCATATTCTTGGAAGAAGCTTGCAAGCGAAATATATTTTCATGGGAGTATTCAAAAACGAACTCCACATGATACGGCAACCCTTCAGATCCCGGTTCGATCCTGATAGGGCTCAAAGGATAATAGGATGCCCTGCTCAACAAGCCATTTCTGTAACATTCTATTTCAAAGGGTAGTTCTTCCACTGTTCTTCGGATTAACGAATAGGAAGAAAGTATGAGGATCTGGTTATCCAGGTTTTGAGAACCGGGCCTGACCGCGAATCCTTCCACAAAGTCCAGGCCGGGAGCAGCCTCCGTTTCCACGATTAACACCGTTGTGCTGGTCAGGTAAGTTGGGATTTTATACTTTAGATAGAAGTATGCCGTGGCTCCCGAAATGAGTAAAGAGAGAAGGTACAGATACCATTTGCCCTTCATCATCAATAATATCTTCCAAACATTTATGCTTAGTAAGTCATCGGAACGCGGCTGACCTATTATGTCCTGAGATCCCTGGCTCATCATAGTCTATTGTGGTTGTTGCAATATAATTATGTTTTGTATCAGAATAAACAGTGAAACTGATGTGGTAATAGTGGATAGGATCATGGGGATAGTAAATTGATCCAATGCAAAGAATTTGCCTTTCATCGGTTTGGCATAAATCACATCATTTGGCATTACGTAATAGAATTCAGAGTCGACAATGTTCTTATCGGTCAGATCGAATTCTTTCACCACTGTTCCCTCCCCAGTGGGCCGGATCAGGCTCAGCTGAAAACGATCACTGTATATATCCATATCTCCTGCCATGGCCAGTGCCTGGAAAATGGTCAATCGTTCTTTATAAATGGGGTACATACCAGGAGCTCTCACTTCACCTAAGATACTCACGTAGTTATTTACCAGCCTGACGGTAACCGAAACATCGGAAACATAATCAAGAGCGACAGTCTTGATAGCGTCGTTTGCCTCCGATAGTGTTTTTCCAGCTACTGCAATGGCCCCTATATATGGGATCTCAACGGTACTGTCCAGCTGTACAGGATAGGACATCAATGTGGCTGAACCTTCATCCAGTCGCATGGTACTCCCCTGGGGCATGGGATTGAAAATATCCGATAACCTGGGATCCGGAGTGGATATACGAATATATAAATTGTCATTAGGCTGGATCTTATAGGTTTCCGGAGCCACATATTCCCCGGAATATTTACTTTCCGGGTATACCTGGAGATAGGTTATCTTTTTCGGTGTTACACACGAATTCATCAGGAGAGTTCCTATAAGTAAAACACCGAACCAAACTTTATGGGAGACACGGAATCTCCAGGTATCAGAATTTCTCATACGATACAATTGCAATACAAATTTATAAAACCTTTTGATATCAATAGTTCGTTAAACAAAGACATAAAATTCTGATTTTCAATGAAATAAGTG
>CAZURA010000132.1:0-14931 GCA_964622985.1 uncultured Bacteroides sp.
GCTCTTTAACCAATCCCGAAAAGAGGGTATTCAACTTGTTAACCTGGAACAATTCTACCCTGCATTGGTTGCCTTCTCTCGCTATTTTCAACATATTCTATGGGTCAGATTTTCGGGAACAAAGAAAAGGTTATAATTGGTATGACGTATTAATATGACGGAAAACTTATTAAAAAAATGAAAAAGATATGAGGCGTAGGAGATTCTTCTATGGGTATGATGGGTTTCGATGTTCAACTAAATTCTGATATATATTTTGTTTTTGTGAAACCAATGGGTGATATACCACAGTAGAAACAGAACTATCGCATTAGTCAGTATCGATGCTGTTAAGGTGCCCATCCAGCCAAACAGGAAAAAGGTAAAAGGATGAAGGATTGACTCGATAAACAGGGCACCGCCCACATGGGCAAAGAGATAAATAAAAAGGGGATTCAGTCCTACCACCCTGAAAAACAACGACCATTTTTGCCGTTTCTTCATATCGATCAGCCAGAAGGAAAAAGCCAGTGTAAGCAGGGTCCAGCCACCACTTACAATAACAAACGATGAGGTGCTGATCCTCTTGATAATGGGTGTAACGGGATTGAGCGCATATCCTGCTACTACACCAAGAACGCCGGCTATGATCAATATCTTAAGCTTCTGGCCTGCCGTCCGTTTACTCATAAGTAACTGTCCGGCCAGTACACCCCAGATGGTATGCGCGGTGGTGGGAATCGCATTGAATGAAACCCAGTGGCCATTCATGTCGGCACCCCCATATTGCAGATCCAGCCAGGTCCCGAAATTCTCATTGGCCACGAAAGGGTGGCTGAAGCCTTCCACAGGGAATCCCCGGTAAATAATCTCAGTCAGTGCGATTAGCAGAAAGGAGAAAATGATCTGCACTTTTGCCGATCTGTTCATGAATAGATAGGCCAGGATATAGGTTACCGAAAGCTGTGCAAGTACATTCTGGAAACGAAACACAATTTTTCCGGGGCCGATACAATAGAGGGCCCAGCCAAGAATGAGGAGAATAAAAGCTCTTTGAATGGCATGCCTGGTAATCTGTGCCTGGGTATGACCACGTTTTTTGCGGTTGGACAGAGAATAGGGCATGGCCACTCCCACGATAAACATGAAATAGGGTTGAATTAAGTCCCAGAAATGAAGGCCGTTCCAGGGATGATGGTGAAATTGCTTACCAATGGCATAGATGATAGATCCTTCAAGAACAGGATCGTACATGATGGAGAACAGGTGGGTGAATTCAGCAATCAACAGGAACATGGTTGCTCCACGAAAAAAATCAAGGGATAATAAACGTTCCGGGGCTTGGGGGGGATTGGATTGGGACATAGGGATGAACTCTTCTACAATATAGGATTAGTTTATTTCCACAATAGTCTGTTTTCCAGTACATAATTCAACATCTCTTCGTATAAATGCAACTGGATATCTAATATATCTCCATAGGTAACCAAGGGCTCCGGAGCAGTTTCTGTTACTGTTCCATGACTGCATTCAAATGTAAAAGCCATAGTTCCTGAAATATGATGCAATGCACTGGTCAAGTTAAAACTGGTGTGGGGAGGGAACGTCTCATCTTCCACCGATGGTTCTGAAAACCATTCCTCCGGGATGTGAGGAAGGCCGGCTTTTTGATAGCGCATATTCACCACTCTGGATATACTATCCACTCTCAGTTTCATAAACCACGGAACATAGTTTACCGGAAGAATCCTCGGAGATTGATGGTGCGAATGTAATGATACAGTCATATCTGGAGCCTCACAGCGGGCGATGTTCAAAACAGCTTCTGTTTCAATAGCCATAGGTGAGAAAAAATCATCATGCATCATGTTTATACCCTCATCATTAAAATAGGCTCCAAGGATCCCCACATTGCCTTTCATCGGATGAAGGGATTTAGCCTGAGGCCATCCCCATAAGGAGCCGTCTGTTCGTGTTCCCTGTCCATATTTTGTCATAATCTCTACCGGCAAACCCACAAAGCTGTCATAAGGACACCTGTTTCTTCCATCAGGATTACCACAGGGCACTATAATGATTCTGCACTGAACAATTTTACTTTTTAATGAAGCCCATTCCTGCCCCCGATGATCTAAACCAGTCTCGGCAATATGAATCAAATTAACCAGGCCTGCAATTCCTTCAACTTCCTGACCATGCACCGGACCCAGAAAAAAAACAACAGGTTTACTGTTACTCTCTTTCTTCGCATAGAAAACAGGATCCCGGGCAGCAACAGCCGAATTGTAATTGGCCTGGGAATGGAAATTCTCTTTTACCCCGTAATGGACCGCATAGACTGGAAAACCTCCTGGTGAGACTGCTATTGTTGTTACTTCTCCCTTTTTAATATCATCTACCTCCTTATCGATATCGGACAACTTCGTTCTGTAATAATCCGGAATATCTGTACAGTTAGGAGGATCACCGGTATCAATTGAACCCTGACCAAACAATGGATCGGAAATGTATACAGTGAAAAAAGATAAGAGAAGAACTACAGATAACCTTGACATATCTCTAGTATAAATGAGGGTTCATTTTTATACGCATCCAATCACTATATTATAAATTAGGTTGTCCTTCTAATTTAAAAATAGGATCTTGTAAGGTACTAAAGCAAGTTAGAAAATTCAAATAGAGCTTTTTTAGTTGATTGCCTGATCGAATTGATCACATGTATAAAAAGATAATTCGTATTTTCAAATCGGTTGGCCCCGGATTTATCATTGCTTCCGTTGTTTTAGGTCCGGGCAGCATTACTGTGGCCTCAAGAATAGGCTCAGAATACGGGTACGCATTTCTCTGGGTGATTTTACTTGCCACCCTGTTTATGATCACCTACACTTCTATGGGAGCCCGGTATGGTGTTGTGAACAGTAAATCCATTTTGCAGTCCATCGCTGATAATTATGGCAGATGGTTTGCCGTAGCGATTGGCATTTCAGCGTTTCTCTCGACCTCAAGCTTTCAATTTGGTAATAACCTGGGTATAGGCATTGGCATGGAGGGAATCACCGGCATCAACGAAAGGGTTTGGCCACTTGTTTTTACCTCATTAGGCATTGTATTCATTTTCTGGACAAAAAATCTTTATAAGCTATTGGAGCACCTGATGAAGATTATGGTGATGATTATGATTTTAGCATTTTTTATCAATCTGGTATTGACCAAACCCGAGATCGCTCCCCTTAGTAAAGGTTTTATACCCTCGGGACTCTCAAAAGAGAATACTCATGTAGTGGCTGCACTGCTGGCCACATCATTTTCACTTGCAGCTGCTTTGTACCAGTCCTATTTAGCCCAGGATAAAGGCTGGCGTAAGGAAAATCTGAAAAGCAGCCTCACAGACACCTACATCGGTATCCTGTTCCTTGCATTAATATCAGCAACAGTGTTAATTACATCTGCAGCAGCGCTACATCCCAGGGGAACCCTGGTGAATTCTGCAGCTGATATGGCTTTGCAGATGGAGGCATTGTTCGGGGGGTATGCAAAGGTAATTTTCAGCGTAGGCCTGAGTGCCGCCGCATTTTCCTCGTTGATGGTGAACTCGGTGATTGGTGGTGGCCTGCTTGCAGACGGACTCAGCCTGGGCAAATCCATGAACGACAAAGCGGCAAAACTAAGTACCATTACTATTTTGCTGATAGGTATGCTGGTGGCAGTATTCTTCAAGGGGAATATTATCTATGCGCTGATCATGGCCCAGGCCTCATCAATGTTAGCGGTTCCTCTTATTGCAGCTGGATTATTCCTGATACTGAACAATAAAAAAGTGATGGGGAAATACAGGAATAATCTGTTCCATAATATTGTAGCTGTGACAGGTTTTATTGTCATCAGCCTCATGGTCTATTATATGTACCAAAATCTGTTAACGTATATCCAAACAACCTGAATACTGCATATATTCGATATGAACAGGAGGTATGAATATGAATAAATATCCAGCAACAATAGCCAGCGAAGCTATCCTCGAAGAGCTATTATCCAGACCAACTGCTGAGTCAATTAAGATGTTCTCGGGAATTGAAGGAGATATTATTTTCCTGGGAGTTGGAGGTAAAATCGGACCATCTCTGGCGAGGATGGCTAAAAGGGCATGTGATAAAGCAGGTGTAAAAAAAAGGATTTACGGAGTCTCATTTTTCAAATCGGATAGGCAACGCAAGCAGTTAGAGGATATCGGTATTGAAACCATTCAAGGAGATCTGCTGGACACAGACTTTCTTAATAGCCTGCCAAAAGCCAGGAATGTGTATTTCCTGGCAGGGATGAAATTTGGTTCTGAAGAAAATATGTCTCTGACCTGGGCTGTCAATTCCTATATTCCCGCGCTTGTTGCCAACTATTTTAAAAAGTCAAATATTGTGGCATTTTCAACAGGTTGTGTGTATCCCCTGGTGCCTGTCGAATCTGGTGGATCACTGGAAACTGATCCGCCTCAACCGGTAGGTGAATACGCCCAATCCTGCCTGGGACGAGAAAGGATGTTCGAATATGGAAGCCGTCAGTATCAGACAAAAGTATGCCTGATACGCCTTAATTATTCTGTTGAATTGCGTTATGGAGTGCTGACTGACATTGCATTGAAAGTGAAGAACCGGGAACCCATTGATCTCTCCATGGGATACTTCAATGTGATCTGGCAGGGCGACATGAATGATCAGGTGCTTCGTTCCCTCGCAATATGTGCAAGCCCTGTAAAAATATTAAACATTACAGGAGAGGATATTTTATCTGTTCATGAAGTTGCCCTGGAATTTGGGAAATTGTTCAATATATCTCCCAAATTTGTAAACGAAGAAGCAAAAACAGCTCTGCTTAATAATGCTGAGCAGGCAATTAGCCTTTTTGGCCGTCCAACACTATCCACACATCAAATCATAAGATGGATTGCAGATTGGATAAGCGAAGGTCGAGAACTTTTGGGAAAACCAACCCATTATGAAGTGAGAGACGGGAAATATTAAAGTATCACAATTTAAGTGACCCCAAATGAACCATACGGAATTACCTGAAAATATAGTGAAAACCCTGCATAAGGGGGCCGTGATCCCCGCCTTGCCATTAGCATTGAATCAAGAGCGAAAACTGGATGAAAGAAGGCAACGGGCACTTATCAGGTATTATCTCGATGCAGGAGCAGGAGGAGTAGCCGTGGCAGTGCACACTACCCAGTTTGAGATCAGGCTTCCGGAGATCAATCTGTTTGAACCTGTCTTAAGAATTGCCAGAGAAGAGTTTGATCAGTTTGCTCAGAGGAACCACAGACCCGTTATCAGGATAGCAGGAGTCATCGGACAAACAGAGCAGGCTTCAATGGAAGCCCGCCTGGCTGTGAATTATGGATACCACGCCGGTTTACTAAGCTTGGCGGCCTTCCCGGAAGCTTCCAATCAAACCATCCTGAACCATTGCCGGACAGTAGCTGAAATAATCCCTCTGTTTGGTTTTTACCTGCAGCCAGCTGTTGGGGGAAGGGTGCTGGATGTCAATTTCTGGAGAGAATTTTCAAAGATTGACAATGTCATAGCTATTAAAATTGCTCCCTTTAATCGCTATCAGACGTTGGATGTGGTGCGGGGTGTCATTGAATCGGGACGTTCTGACAAAATTGCATTATACACCGGAAATGATGATAATATCCTGGTGGATCTGTTAACAGAGTTTAAACTCTCCATAGGGAAAGAAGAAATTACAAAACGGATTGTAGGCGGACTGTTGGGTCACTGGGCCGTCTGGACCCGAACGGCAGTGACACTGCTTGATAAAATAGAGAGGGGAGAGCTTCGGGGCGATACACGGCAACAACTAAGCATGGGAATACAGATCACTGATAGTAATGCGGCATTTTTTGATGCAGCAAATCAATATAAAGGATGTATTGTTGGCCTTCATGAAGTGCTGCGGCGCCAGGGTCTTTTTGAGGGATTGTGGACCCTGAATGAGAAGGATGTATTGTCGCCCGGACAAAAGAAGGAAATTGACCGGGTGTATGAAACTTACCCGGATCTTAATGATGATCAGTTCGTTGCTGCAAACCTTAAAAAATGGCTCTCTTAACAGGATAATTTCATGACCAACTCAGGGAATCCTATTACCGTCAGGGAGATGGAGCTATCCGACATAGGTCACCTCATGAAATTAAAAGATGCGGAGGGGTGGAACCAGACCGAAAAAGACTGGGAATTGCTCATCATGTACGAAGAGAGTGTCAACCGGGTAGCCCTTCAGGATGATCGGATTGCAGGGAGTATCACTGCCATAAAGTATAACTCCTCTGTTGCCTGGATCGGTATGATGCTGGTTGAGAAAAATTACCGGGGCCGGGGAATAAGTAAGCTATTGCTCAATGAGGTCATTCACAAACTGAACAACTGCTCATCGATAAAGCTGGATGCAACACCGGCAGGAAGACCTCTCTATTTGAAACTTGGTTTCATTTATGAATATACGTTGTACAGAATGACTAATATGTCTGTTTCAGATGCATCTCTGAATATGCAATCAGTTGAAACTGTGAAGATCAGACCCGAAGATCTTCCGGAAGTAGCTGAATTTGATAAAATAGTATTTGGTGCAGACAGAACAGAATTAATCAAACATCTCTATGTGAATGATCCAGAGTTAGCCTGGCTCATAAGGGATAACAACCGGACTGCCGGTTTTATTATGGGGCGAAAGGGATCGGATTATACTCAGATCGGCCCTCTGTACGCCACTTCACAAAAAGGTGCAAAAGCACTGATTAGGTCTGCCCTCGGACAACTTTCCGGGAAAGCTGTAGTGGTAGATGTTCATGCGAATAAACCAGCCATTATCCAATGGTTCGAAGGAGTTGGTTTTACTTCTCAACGACCTTTCGACCGAATGTATTTAAAACATAATCCAAACCCCGGATCAGTGGACACTCAATACCTGATCGCGGGCCCGGAGCTGGGATAATGGTTTCTATATGGATGAATGCATAAGGTTAATGCGTCTGGCCAATTCCCGGATACATTCGCCTGGCATTTTCGAAATAGATCTTCTTCAGTACTTTATCCGGCAGGTCTAATCCCTGATACACGCTTACTTTGTCGTTCTGCTCAAGCATCTTATCCGTAGTGAAATACTCCCAGTCGTTCCGGTAGGTCTCATCCACAATACGCTGCATCAGCTCCAGGCTGGTCCCCTCCAGGTAGCTATGCCGTATTCCCATATCGGTCCCGTACAGCAAGCGATCCTGGTACTTTATGATAAAGTCTCTCACCTTGTCACGGTCCTGGGTTTTGAAATGACAGATGCGTGCCGCCATGTCCAATGAGAAATTGGGGTACTTATCCAATCGCTCCGCCTGTGCATCCACATCATATTCAAGGCTTCCGAGGTGACAACCCACAAAACGCAGACTCGGATGTTTTTCCAGCACATGATCGCGGGCAGCCATCAGCTCCTCGTGGGAGGGTGCTTCCGGATACAGAAACATATGATATTCGGGATGATTGGCAAAGTAACTGCTGTCGCCCCGGACCGTCATCTCCTCCAATGGCAGCCAGCAGTTCTTCGGCTCCCCCACATGATTAACCAGGGTTATATCTTCAGATTGGATAAACTCCCAGATGGGATCAAACCTTTGATCATCCATCATGATGTAACTGCTGTCTGTGTCACGAAAGGTCATCCCGATATCTTTCCATACTTTCACAGCAATGGCACCCTGCTCAAAACATTGCCCTAACCACGCGATGGTTCTCTCCTCCCAGCCGGGTTCACCAAAACCATCCATAGTAAAGGTGGTGGCAAAACCAACAGATTCCGGATATCTCTGGTACAGATCCCGGGCATAATTGTACTCCTCCAGGATGAGAGGTTGACTCACCGAACGGGTGACCAGGGTCATTAGTATGAAGTTATTCTTCTCGAGAGCTTCAATAAATGATACGTCAGAGGTCTCCAGATGTGCATGTGCATCAATTTTCGGAAAGGATGTAAAGTCGGGCTGTTGAGAACAACCGGCAAGCAAAATAATGCCTATAAGCAGATATGGTTTCATCCGGAAATAATATATTCAGTGATAGCGGCTTTAATTTATCACTTTTCTCTGAAATGGAACTCTCTGATTACTCCTGTGAATGTGCAGTAACCTTCAGAAATAACTCATCAAGTTGTGCTTCAGAAATGGTAGAGGGGGTATCGATCATCACATCCCGACCGGAATTGTTCTTGGGAAACGCTATCACATCCCTGATTGACTCGATCCCGGCAAACAGAGCCGCCCAACGGTCAAACCCAAAGGCAATCCCTCCATGAGGAGGTGCACCATACCGGAATGCACTCATAAGAAATCCAAACTGTTTTTTAGCCTCTTCCTCTGTAAATCCCAGGTTATCAAACATCTGCTTTTGCAGTCCCTCGTCATGGATCCGGATGGAACCACCGCCGATTTCCACCCCGTTGATCACCAGGTCATACGCTTTGGCACGCACTTTTCCCGGATCTGTCCTGAAGAGTTCCAGGTCTTCTTCATAGGGACTGGTGAACGGATGGTGCATGGCATGGAACCTTTCGGTCTCTTCATCCCATTCCAGCAATGGGAAATCGACCACCCATAACGGTTTAAATGTATTGGGATCACGAAATCCCAACCGGTTACCCATCTCCAGCCTTAATTCACTCAGCGCCTTTAAAGTGAGGTCCCGATCTCCGGCAAGTACCAGGATCAGATCTCCGGGTTTTGCTCCGAACAGCTCAGCCCACCCTTTCAGGGCTGCCTCATCATAGAACTTGTCTACCGAAGACTTCACACTTCCGTCTTCGTTGTATTTTAAATAGATCAACCCTTTCATGCCTATTTGTGGCCTTTTGACCCAGTCGGTCAGTGCATCAAGCTGTTTTCGGCTATACCCGGCACACCCTTCTGCACAGATCCCACCCACATATTCTGCGGAGTCGAACACCTGGAAGCCTTTCTCTTTGACCCGGTCGGAGAGTTCACTGATCTCCATGCCGAAACGCAGATCGGGCTTATCATTTCCAAAACGGCTCATGGCTTCACTGTAAGCCATCTTGGGAAACTTACTCTCTTCAATCTCCACCCCCTTGATGGTGCGGAACAGATGACGGGCCAGTCCTTCGAAAGCATCCAGTACATCGTCTCTCTCAACAAACGACATTTCACAATCGATCTGAGTGAATTCAGGCTGACGATCGGCTCTAAGATCCTCATCCCTGAAACATTTCACGATCTGGAAGTATTTATCAAATCCGGCCACCATCAGCAGCTGTTTAAAGGTTTGCGGAGACTGTGGAAGTGCATAGAACTCTCCGGGATTCATCCGGGATGGAACCACAAAATCCCTGGCTCCTTCGGGGGTGGATTTGATCAAAACGGGAGTTTCCACTTCCAGGAAACCCTGGTCACTCATATATTTTCTTATCTCGATGGCCATGCGGTGACGCAGTTGAAGATTTTCTCTAACCACAGCTCTTCTCAGGTCCAGGTAACGGTATTTCATGCGGAGGTCGTCACCCCCATCGGTATTTTCCTCAATGGTGAACGGGGGTACCTGGGAGCTGTTGAGCACATCCAGTTTCTGCACCAGGATCTCAATATCACCGGTGGGGATCTGGGGATTCTTATTGCTTCTTTCAGCTACCTTTCCTTCGACTCTGATCACAAATTCCCTACCCAGTTTGCGGGCCTCTTTGCAAAGGACAGAATCGGTCTCCATATTA
Organism: uncultured Bacteroides sp.; assembly: GCA_964622985.1. Taxonomy (GTDB): domain Bacteria; phylum Bacteroidota; class Bacteroidia; order Bacteroidales. Next base: position 9,742 of record CAZURA010000132.1, read on the forward strand.
AAAACCAGCTGAGTAATACCGTAGCGATCCCGCAGATCCACAAAGGTCATTCCTCCCAGGTCTCTTGATTTCTGAACCCATCCGGAAAGGATCACATCCTCTCCCACATTTGTCATAGTTAACTGTCCGCAATTGTGTGTCCTGTACATATGTTTCCTATTTTTGTACTTTAATGTGGTGCAAATTTAGCAACTTTTATAGAGGAAATACAGAGAATCTTAGTGGCGTATGACATACCCGGTTTTTTCAGATGAGTATTTTATGAATGAAGCGCTGAAGGAGGCCCAGAAAGCGTTTGAATCGGAGGAGGTACCGGTGGGTGCTGTAATTGTAAATCAGAACCGGATCATCGCCAGGGCCCATAATATGACCCAGCAACTCAACGATGCCACAGCTCATGCGGAAATGATAGCCATTACCGCAGCCTCCAACTTCCTCGGAGCCAAATATCTGCTGGGGTGTACACTCTACGTGACCCTGGAGCCCTGCGTGATGTGTGCAGCAGCTCTGAAATGGGCCCAACTGGACCGACTGGTATATGGGGCATCCGATCCGCGAGAAGGCTTCACGCGTATGAAGGAATCCATACTTCATAAAAAAACAGAGCGGGTACCCGGAATTCTGGAGGATCCCTCCTCCTCATTGCTTAACCAGTTTTTCCTGGATAGGCGGGATCTGCATAATTGACTCCAAATCCGGCTTTTTTCAGGTCCTCCCAGAAGTCCGGATAGGATTTCGTCACCACCATGGGATCTTCTATGGTGATGTGACCAAATGGAATGGCCAGCGGAGCAAAAGCCATGGCCATGCGATGATCGTGATAGGTTTCGATGACCGGATCGGGCACGGGTTCACACCGGGTCCCCTCCCATGAAATCCACTCCCCTCCCACTTCACTCTTCAGAACAAATCCCACTTTTCGGAGTTCACTCTCCAGCGCAGCAATACGATCGGTCTCTTTAATCCGAAGGGTTTCTGTACCGGTCAATTTGAATGGAATGCCAAGTGCACACAGGGTCACTGCCAAAGTCTGCGCCAGGTCAGGGCACCCGGTAAAATCGCTTTCCCATGAGCCCGGGAGTTCTTTATCTACTCTATGGAGGATTACATCGTCCCCTCCAAATCTGCTCTCCACACCCAGAGGGGCAAAGAGTGTTGCGAGAATGGAATCCCCTTGCAGGCTGATCTCTTCAAGATGAGGCAACCGGATCACTGACTCAGGCATCAGAGCCGCAATCTGATACCAGTAGGAAGCTCCGCTCCAGTCAGACTCCACACGGAAACGTTTCATATTATAAGGTTGCTGGGGCACTATGATATGCCGCCCATCGAAGGAAGCACCTGCCCCATGCCGGTTCATCAGAGCAAGGGTCATCTCAATGTAAGTTGCTGAGACCACCTTCCAGGTTAACGTGATTCTGACTCCACCCTCCAGCACCGGAGCCACCATCATCAGCGCACTAATGAATTGGCTGCTAATACCACCATTCATCTCAACATCTCCACCGGTCATGGTCCCGCCTTCAAATGTCAGTGGAGGAAATCCCTCCTTGCCCTGGTACCCTACGGTGGCACCCAGACTGCGCAGGGCTTCGACGAGCGGACCAATGGGGCGCTCTTTCATCCGGTCCGATCCGGTAAGAAGGACCTTATCTCCGGTTGCCGCAAAATAGGCGGTTAAAAAACGCATGGCTGTCCCTGCATGACCCACATCTCTTACAGGTGTATGCTCCTGCAGTGCTCTTAGCATGACCTGGGTATCATCACTGTCCGACAGGTTGTCCAATTCAGCATCTGAACCAGACAGTGAACGGATGATCAGCATCCTGTTTGAAATGCTTTTAGAGGATGGAATATATATTGTATCTTGTACCGCTTTTGAAGGCCGGGAGATGACATAATTCATGGTCCAAAGATAATAATTAGCATATATTGGTCCCGAAAATCACAAGCAACGAATTATTACCTATGAACAAGATTGATTTCGAGGACACCAGAACGGCTTTTAGCATCAAGTCAAACCGGGACCTCCGCCGGGCCTACATCCTGTTTAAGCTAATCTCCTATCCCATTTTAGTAAAGATCGGGAATCCCATTATCCAGGTTTGCTCCGCGTTGAGGATTCCCATTGGATGGATCGTCAGACCCACTGCATTTAAACATTTTGTAGGCGGAGAAACCTTATCGGCCTGTCAGCCTGCAGTGGAAAAGCTAAAAAAAGCAAATGTCCATTCTATCCTCGACTATTCAGTAGAAGGAAAGGAGACCGATAAGGCTATTGAAGCGGCACTCCAGGAAACATTAAAGGCAGTTAAACATGCAGGAGATAACCCGGACATCCCTTTTGCCGTATTCAAACCCACCGCTTTTGGCAACAACAGGGCTCTGGAGGTGTTATCTGGCGCGTCAGTGCCCGACAAAGAGGCCATTGAGGAGGGGGAGAAATTCCGTTCAAGAATAGACAGGTTATGCAAAACTGCTTTTGATCATGATGTCCCCATCATGATAGATGCGGAGGATTCTTTCTATCAGAATTTCATCGACCAGGTGGTGATGGACATGATGCGCCAATACAATTACAAAAAAACCATTGTATTTAATACCTATCAGATGTATCGGCACGATCGGATCGGAGTTCTGGAGGCTGATATTAAAGCAGCAAGGGAAGAACACTTTTATCTGGGGGCAAAATTTGTACGGGGTGCCTATATGGAACGAGAAAGGGAACGAGCCCGTAAATTGCGATACGAAGATCCCATCCAGCCCGACCGGGAGAGTACTGACAGGGATTATAACCTGGCCCTGAAAATCTCCATGGATAACCTGGATGTGGTATCCATCTTCAACGGAACCCATAACGAATACAGCTCCATGTACCTGACCGAACTGATGCACGAGCGCAATGTCAAACCGGGTGACAACCGGATTTGGTTTTCTCAGCTATATGGAATGAGCGAGCATATCAGTTTCAATCTGGCTTCTGCAGGATTCAATGTGGCCAAATATGTCCCCTATGGTCCGGTCAGGTTCGTACTTCCTTACCTTATGAGACGAGTAGAGGAGAACACTTCGGTAAAGGGGCAAACCGGCCGTGAACTCTCCTTGATCAGAAAAGAGAGACAAAGAAGAAAGCACCATGCAAATAGATAACAAACGAAATACCTACCGGCTTTGGCTCAGTAGAATGGTGATGACCATTATATTTACTGTTGCGATTCTGATTATTATATTTCTTCCCTGGTTTGATCCGGCCAAATCCGGAATAAGCAAGTACTATCTGATCATACTGGTCTCCCTGATATATATAATACTCAATCTGAACAATTATTTGAAACGCCCCCATTTTGTCTCTTACAGTGATCAGGGTGAGATGATCATTATGCGGTACTATCCTTTAAGTCTTTTCACCAGTCAGAAGCACTCCATTGAAATCCCCAAAAAACAACTGGTAAAATTCGAACTTCAGGATTTCTATTTCGGAAGTCAGCAAATGATCATCCTGTATCAACATTTCAGAAACAAAGTGGCCAAATATCCTCCAATAAGTCTCTCTGCAGTAGATAAAGAGGACCAGGAGCGGATCATCCGTTCACTCAGCAAATACGCCTCATCTTAGGTGGTAAATCTTCAACTCTTGTCACTCTTTGTAATTTCTATTCCAGGTCTTTTCTGCAAAATAGATATTTAGACAATTGCATTGAAATCCAGGGAAGTACAATCATTACCATAAGCAATGCAATATATAGGTAAGTTTTTTCAACTTCCAGTCGCGGATTTAATACGCCATCATCAGGCAGGAAGAATAGTTCGGTTAAAGCAAGAGATATTACAATTGAGAAAACGATGATCATAATCATACCTAAGCGTCTGAACTGAAACACAGCTGGCAGGAATATGCTGAAATGAATTGAGATCATAAACAATGCCATAAATAGAATTTTCAGGTTGAACAGGTCACTCAGTTGTGTGGCAGACTCAACCCAGATCAAATCAGCAATATAAGCATTCAGTCCCCATATTATCAGTCCGGTAACGGTAATAATCAGGGATGTCAGATATCTTGAATTTACTACATTATTTCTTGAAACCGGCAAGCTACATGTTAGTATCTCAACGCTCTTGTTTTTGTCCCATATTGAATATAGCGATCCGGAAATTATTATTATCAGGCAGGCCAATGAAAAATATGAAATCCATCCTAAATAGGGATATGTAAAAAACAACCCACCCAGAAGCATTGGTATTACTAATCTGAAAAGTATAGCTTTATAATTAGCCCTGATATCTTTTATTATCAGTTTAAACATTTGGTGTCTGATTAAATGTTACGTTTTTTGTAGAAACTGATTGAAAGCCGTGATGAAATAATTAAACTAACTGCGATTATTCCGATTAGTAACAGATATAGGACTAATTGACTTAAATCAGCTAACCAAATTACCAAGGTATCTACCAACCTGAATAATACACTAAAATCAAATGAGATCTTTCCTTTAAAAGCCTTCATTATTAATTTTGAAAGAGCAGGCAACAACAAAATAAAAGCTATACTAAAGAATGCAACACCACTACCTTTCCCTCCTCCGTACTTAATAAAAAGAGGTAAAACAGCTAACAGCACCATGCTTACAAGAACAGATATCAAGATCATTCCGTGATAGTTTAAAATGATATCCAGGTATTGATCCTGTACCCTAACAATATGGCCAAATATCAGGCAAGTCAGGTAAATTAATAACAGGCCAAAACCTGCCATTAAAAAAGAAGTAATGTACCGGGAATAAACAATAACTGATCTTTTTATTGGTAAGCTCAGCAGTAATTCATCTGCTCTGCTTGATGCATCAATGTTAATGAATATTAATGAAGAAAAAAGACACAGGATTACTGTAAGCAGAACAAATATTCCAAGCTCAATACCACCAAAATATTCAATCATCATTATTAATCCCAATGAACTTACAAAAGGAATCAGGAGTAATAATCCAAGCAGATAATATTTTCCAATCAGAAAATCTTTTTTTACCAGTTCAAACATGGTTATTATTCATGTTGATGAAATACATAATATCTTCAATACTTGCTTTTTCTAAAACCACTGTGTTTCCTAACTTCTTACTGACTAATGAGGGATTACTAGTAAGAGCTTCAAAACTGAGCTGACTTTTGCGAATACCCATAAAGAGCAGT
>CAZURA010000133.1:0-14780 GCA_964622985.1 uncultured Bacteroides sp.
GGAACTCTACTGCCTCTTTGATCGGTCCATAGGCCCGGTTCCTCAGATACTCCCTGTCCTGCGAATAAAGATAGTGCCACCATAAACCCTGAACGGCCCAGGGTGTTTCACAGATCTCCCAACCCCAGTGTGGAACAGGATACGGATTCATGGTCATATCGACGGGATATGCACTGTGAGGGAAATAGGCACCAGGCAGCTGGTAATACTCTTTTGCCCAGATGCGGCTCACATCCATCAGTGACTCGATAAGGCTGACATAGGGCAGGTTCTTCTCCAGGTGATTGCTTGAGAAACAGAGCCAGAAAGGTTGTTGGGTGTTATAATTCATATGGTAGTCGCCATGCCAGGCCGTCCCTATCTTGTTATAGCTCCAGTTGGCGAACAATCCGGGGCAATTTACACCGTCCTTTGCCGCACAATTGAAAAAGTAGAGATTGCGGTACCAGACTTGTTCCAGAAATTCATCCTCCAGCTCAATCCCTGACTTGTTCCAGTATTCCTGCCACATCCTGGTACTGTTTTCAAGCGATTCGACGAATCTCCTGTTGGTTGGGCTTTCTTCCGGTGGTATGCTCTCTTCTATGGAAGTGCTCAATCCTTCCTTCAATGTGATGCACCCGACGAAATCCTCATTTTGAACAAGACTTCCTTCCATCAGGGCCATCTCCTTACTATTCCCGTTCCAGTCAATACGGGTGGTCTTTTCAAGACTTGTTTGTACCGACGTTGCCAACCGGAACGCCCTGTCCTTCGGGTGTCCCTTTTCGGTATCATACCTGTCAGGCTCCTCATAGGGCAACACCTGCCGGAAGGATAAGGTGCCATTTGCCAGATCCTCCTCCCCTTTGTATGCAGGGAATTCTTCAGGTGTGGAGGGATCAGGTATGATCCTGATACGATCAAATATATTTCTGCACAGATCGCCCCGATCATCTACCAGGCGCATCCACAACCTGTCTTCCTTCATATCGCAGAACAGCTGCAGGCGCATGTTCTGCTGATCTTTGGTAAGGAGAGTGACCTGGCATAAACCATTGGAGATATCGAGTTGGTGTCCGATCAGCTCGGTATTCCGGCGGTCAAATCCCAGTACTACGGAACCACAAGGAAAGGGCCGCGGATAGGGTTTCCTGTAATTATCGGCACAGATTCTGCTATATTCTTTGTACCAGGGGTCCTGTGTCAGGAGGGACAAGGTATCGGGAATGGAGCTGACTTTGTCGAAAACATAGCTGAATGTTCCGATCTCTTCCCTGTGGTTCTCTGCGATGCGGATATCCCAGACATTATTATGTCCGAAATAGATTACCACCGCGTCCGGACGAGTCGTTACCACCACGCCCATTGCTCCATTACCCAGAAGTGCCCCTTCAAAGAAATCGGTGGCGGGACGGTTCCTTGTCATAGAATGTAGTTTGGCCCGATCAAAGGAGGAAAAAGGTTCTTGTGCGTTTGCTCTATGCAAGCATGCCGGCAGAAGCAGGAGAACTATCCCACCTGTCAGGATCCACTTAATTCGTTTCATAATGATCCGGTTTTTCGTTAATCCTACGATTATAGTATTCTGAAATATAGTCTTACTTTAGCTATCTTCAATGGATTTGTGCAAAAGTTCCTTAATTAATCTATATCATGAAAAACCTGTTCAGGATTCTGGTACTGTTTCTTATTGCCACACACTCATGCAGTGATAAAACCGCCCTGGAGGAGAAGGAGAAGACGGCCGTGCGCTATGGATGGATCATCAAGGTAAAATCCGAAAAACTGGAGGAGTATAAAGCCCTGCATGCCCATCCCTGGCCAGGGGTGAATAACATGTTGAAAGAAAGTAATATCAGGAACTACTCCATCTTTTACAGGGATGGGTATCTGTTCAGTTATCTGGAGTATACCGGGGATGATTTCGAAGCAGATATGCAGAGTATGGCTGAGGACTCTCTGACGCAGGAGTGGTGGAAACTTACCGATCCGTGCCAGGAACCCGTAGAATCGGCGGGAGAAGGGGTCTGGTGGGCCGATATGGAAGAGGTCTATCACCTGGATTAACTGTTTCTTGATCGAATGAATTTCCTGAATATCTTTACACTTTCCAGCCATGAATGAAATAACTATTCCCACCCTTGACCTGTTTATCATTTTGATCTACCTGGCAGCCGTAATCCTAATTGGCATTTTATCGGTCAGAAGAAAACAGATGAGCAGTGAGAGCTTCTTCCTGGCCGGAAGATCATTGAACTGGGGAATGATCGGAGCCGCACTTTTTGCTGCCAATATATCCACCATTCATATGGTGGGACTGGCAGCCAATGGTTTCAAAGATGGGATCGTATGGGGGAATTTCGAATGGATGGCCACCTTTTTGCTGATTATTCTGGCCCTCTTTTTTGCCCCTTTCTACTTTAAGAATAAAGTGTCCACTCTCCCCGAATTTCTTGAGAAAAGATACGGTCCCCGTTCAAGGACATTCTTTGCCTTTATTGTGATCATCACGGCACTTTTCTCACATATTGGTATAAGCCTCTATGCCGGTGCGGTTGTGCTGAAAACTTTTTTCGGGATTGACATTATGGTTTCTATACTGGTCATATCCTTTATCACCACCCTATACAGTATACTGGGAGGGCTGCGTGCCATTGTGATCATAGAGACCTTCCAGTCCGTCATACTTATCGGGGGGGCGGCGATACTGACCATCCTTTCCATCACCCTGCTTCCGGATAAAGGCATTCACTCCATGGCTGAATTGAAGGCAGCTTTACAGCCAGGACAGCTGGATATGCTGCAGTCCGGAGGAAATACCCTGTTGCCATGGTACGCCATATTGCTCGGGTACCCGGTGCTGGGAATCTACTACTGGTGTGCCGACCAGACCATTGTTCAGAAGGTTCTGGGCGCGAAAACCATGTCTGATGCGCAGAACGGACCGCTGTTTGCCGGTTTCCTGAAGATCCTGCCTGTATTTATTATGGTATTCCCCGGTATTCTGGCCTATGCCTTGTTTTCCAATGAGATAGCCGATCCCAATGATACGCTGATGGTCCTGATATCCAACATACTTCCGACAGGTTTAATCGGATTGATGACAGCTGCGCTGCTTGCCGCATTGATGAGCACCATTTCTGCAGCCCTGAACAGCGTGGGAACGCTGGTATCGATGGATATCGTAAAGAAGATCCGCCCTTCAACCCCCGACAAGATCGTTTTGAGGGCGGGACGGATCACCAGTCTTGTAGTGATACTGCTAGCCATATCGTGGTCGCCCTGGATCGGACGGTTTGAGAGCATATTCGACGCCATCTCCATTGTCCTCTCCATGCTCTCCCCGCCGGTTGCCAGTGTATTTTTAATGGGGATCCTGTCGCACAGGGGAAATGATAAGGTGGCCCTGTGGACCATGATCTTCGGACTGATCGCAGGCTCTATTGTTTTTTGTCTCGATTTTGATCCCATATCCGGATCAAAACTGATCACTGAGGGAATGGGGATCCCTTTCCTTATGCAGGCCTGGTGGTTATTTGTTCTCTGTATCCTGTTTTACCTGATCCTCAGCTATTTTACAAAGCCCAGGCCACTGGCTGAAATTCAGCATCTTGTCTTTACCAGAGAACATGTAAAGGGATTCAGCTCCAGGATATCGGGTATAAGGGATCCGAGGATATGGACAGGGATCCTGCTACTGATCATGATCTTCCTATATATTTACTTCGGATAGGAGCAGTTGGACTATATCTTTAGGAAGATCTTTCGCCTTTAGTAAATAAAAGGCCCATTTTGTGTAAAACATTTTTCGAAAAATGCATTGTATGCAACGCAAATTATAGGTATTTTTAATTTCCAAAGGAATTGCTTCAGATCAAATTTATAGCCATGGATCAACTGGAGTCTCTGGTGGATATTTCCCGCCATTATGGATCAAATCCCGATTATGTGATTGCAGGGGGTGGAAATACCTCCTACAAGAGTAAAGATACACTGTATATTAAAGCGAGTGGGATATCGCTTGCAGATGTGGGTGCCGACGGATTCGTTGAGATGTCCAGAGAGCTGCTTGATCTGATCGGGGATAAGAGCTATTCAACAGATTCCGGTCAGCGGGAAGAAGAGGTCAAAAGAGACCTCCTGGTAGCCATTATCAGTCCCGAACACCTCAGGCCATCGGTGGAGACCTCCCTCCACAACCTGATCGATTATACCTATATCGTCCATACCCATCCTACCCTCGTTAACGCGGTGATGTGTTCCAATAATGCCATGATAGAGGTGGCGGAGCGTTTTAGGAGGGATGCTCTCTACGTGGAATACACAGATCCGGGTTATATCCTTTTTAAGAAACTTGAGGCACAAATCCGGACCCATAAACTGAACTTTGGTACAGTTCCCAAAATCATTTTTCTACAGAATCACGGGATTTTTGTGGGTGCAAACAGTACAAGCGAAATAAAGGATATCTATGATTCCGTTGAAAAGAGGATCGGTAAAGGAAAAGATGTTACTCTTCCGAAAGGAACAATTAAGGAGTATCAATCAAAAGCAGCTTCCTTTGTAGCTAAGTTTTATTCAACCAGAGGATTGATATCCAAAGCTTTCAAAGGTCCACTGTCCGATCATTTTTCTTCTGGAACAGAACAGTTTCAGAAGATCTGCAGGCCCTTTTCTCCCGATATCATTGTCTACTGCAAATCCAATTACCTGTTTCTTGAACGTGGCACCAGGGAGAAGGAATTGGTTGCAAAGTTGATGGATTTTGAGGAGGCTTATGGATATTTTCCAAAGGTAATCGTGGAAGAAAACAGAGGCCTTATTCTTGTTGAAGAGAGTGAGAAATCTATCGAGACCGTGCTGGAGGTTTTCACCGATATGATGAAGATCAGCTACCTTTCAGAGCAATTTGGTGGCCCCCATTTCATGACCGATGAGCAGATCCGCTTTATTGATAACTGGGAGGTGGAACACTACAGGAGGAAAGTGGCAAAAGCGTAGGTTTTTCCCGAGGATTCTCATGGGATCCTCGGCATCATATCTTTTCATTCCCTCACCTGACGGAGTGGATCCCACGTTGAGCCGGTTATAAAAGCTCTTTCGCCCGATATGGAAAAAAACCGTATCTTTTATGCATCCCTGCATCACATGAATAGATTAATTCTTTTTTCACTTTCACTTTTGACCGGTATTGTCTTAAAGGTTAATTCCATCCGGGAAAAATACCACTCTGCATTTACGGATGACCATGCTAAACTATATGAAACAACATCTGCCGGCAGTGCCAAAATAAAGTGGATGAATGCATTTGCAAAATGAATGAGAAGTTGAATACCAGGAAACCAATTCGGATCATTAAGGCTGGAGAAATAAAACACTATTATTCCATGCAAGAGGCCATTGATGCTATGGATCGGGCATTCTCTTCTTTGTCTTCGGGCGAAAGTTATGTCCCTTTACGTTTTGTTTCCAAACTCCCTTCCAAAGAAATGGTGATGCTTTTTAAACCTGCCTATGTGGAAAGGGAAAAGCGGGTATCGGTGAAATTTCTCGTCCAGCGGGAAAACGCTGTTATTCCGGGAATTCCTGCCATTCAGGGAATTGTGTTGCTCATTGATGCTCTTTCAGGTGAAATTCTGTCTATCATGGACGGAGAGTACCTGACCGCATTGCGAACCGGTGCTGCCAGTGGATTGGCAACCCGCTGTTTTGCCCGAAAAGATGCTCAGGTCCTGGCGCTGTTTGGTTGTGGAACACAGGGTCGGACTCAGTTGGAAGCCGTCATTTGCGAAAGGGAAATAAGGAAGGTTCTGGTGTTTGATAAATACAAAGATGTAGCCAACCGGCTGGTTCAGGAGATGAAGAAAAAACTACAAACAGAAATGATTATTGCTGATGACACCTCCCTCTTACAAGAGGCTGATATCATTTGTACTGCCACAAACTCTACAGAACCACTTTTCAGAAAAGAAGAGCTAAAGGAAGGTGTCCACATTAATGCAATTGGTTCTTTTCAGCCCGAAATGCAGGAACTGGATCCTTATGTCATCAGGGATGCCAAGGTGTATGTTGACCAGGTTGAACCATGCTTAAAAGAGAGTGGTGACCTCATAAAGCCGATAGCGGAAGGGATTATCGATCAAAATCACATTGCAGGTGAAATTGGTGATTTTTGTTTACACAAAATAGCAGGCAGGGAATCGGAAAACGAGATCACTGTCTTTAAAAGTGTGGGAGTAGCCATTCAGGATCTGGCTGTAGCCACCGATATTTATAACAGGGCATTGAAAGAGCCATTTGGACAAGATATTACCCTTTTCGAGTAAGGGGCAGTAACCGGTTTCTGTGGGATTAAAAAGCCAATAGTGAAGAGATTACCAGGTATATTCAATGATGTAATAGGTCCGGTCATGAGGGGCCCTTCCAGCTCGCATACGGCTGCATCATGGCGGATTGCAAGGACCGCACTGGATATTCTGAATGTTCCCCTGGAAAAAGCACTCGTTGAATTTGACCGCGATGGAGCCTGGGCTTCCAATTATCGCGAACAGGGAACAACCATGGGGATCGATGGGGGTCTTTTAGGACTTGAGATTACCGACAAAAGGATGAAAGATACAGAGGGTTATGCCCGCCAAAAAGGTATTGAGATTGATTACCAGGTGAGCTCTTTCCCCACTTTCCATACCAATACCGTGCGACTCACTCTTTGGGGGAATTCGCAAAAGAAAGTGCAAATAGTGGCAGTTTCAACAGGCGGAGGCTCCTTTGAAATTCAATCTATTGATGGATTTGATGTGAAATTACACGGAGATCTGTTTGGAATCATCCTTTTCACCAAAGGGAGGAGAGATATTTCAGGAGAACTAAAAAAAAGTGTTTCGGGAGAAGTTCAATTTCTGGTCCGGCAAAAAGAGGATGTAAGCCTGTATGTAGGTATATCTTCTCATCCTTTTGCACCTGAATGTATCGCTCAACTTCAAAACCATCGGGAGATCGATGATGTGACTATGATCCATCCGGTTATGCCAGTGATTTCCGGGAGACAAACCGATATGCCATTCACATCATTGAATTCACTAATAGATTATGCAGAACAAACAGGTGCAGATTTGGGTGAACTGGGTCTTATCTATGAAAAGTGCAGCAGTGGATGGTCAGAACGGGAATTAAAACAGCAAATGGAATCCATCGTTCAAATCATCCATGGGAGCATCAACACCGGCTTAAACGGAACTCAGTTCAAAGACCGTATTCTGCAGCAACAATCGCATTTAATTGGAAGAGCAGAACAAGAAGGCAAACTTAAAGACTCAGTTATAAATCATATCATAGCCAATGTTTCTGCTTTGATGGAATCAAAAAGCAGTCTGGAAGTGATTGTGGCAGTTCCAACAGCCGGTTCCTGTGGAACCGTTGGAGGCTCATTACGTGCTGTTGCCGAGCATATGGAATCTACCCGGGACGACCTTGTTGCCGCCTATTTTGCCGCAGGTATTGTGGGTGCTTATTTTGCACAGGGTCCCGGATTTTCGGCTGAAGAACACGGTTGCCAGGTGGAATGTGGTGCCGCTTCGGGAATGGCCGCTGCAGCCATGGTGCAACTCAATGGAGGAACTGCTAAGCAAGGCCTGGAAGCGGCTTCCATGGCTGTCCAGAACATGATCGGGCTGGTGTGTGATCCTGTTGCCGACAGGATTGAGGTGCCCTGTCTGGGAAAGAACATCAGCGCTGCTGTTAATGCATATTCATCAGCCATCATGGCCATCTCAGGCTTCGATGCTGTAATTCCTCTTGACCAGGTGATACAGACTGTTTCACAGGTGAGTAAATCCATGCCAACCAGTGTCAAATGTACCGGCAAGGGCGGACTGTCAATTACCGATACTTCACAAAGAATAAAAGGGAAATTGAAAGGATTATAATGACAAAGTTCCATATTGCAATAGTTTTATTTTCACTCATTGCCTGTAACAGAATTCAGAAAAGAACGGAGAGTGGAAGTCTTTTTGCAGAAAGCCATGTATGCTGGATTGAAGATGGGCGAGAATTACCTGCCAGCGATTCGTTGTTTTATCTCGATCATCCCGCTCCGCTCTTTCGGAAAGAGTTCAATACGGATCGACCTATTGAGTGTGCTAAGCTATACATAACTGCTGCCGGATATTACAAAGCTTCGATAAATGGTTCACCTGTAGGAAAAAATGTCCTGGATCCAGCCTGGACCGATTTCAGCAAAAGGATCTACTATACGGAATATGATGTTACTTCCTTCATCAAGGAGGGTGATAATTGTTTGGGTGTAATGGTTGGGAATGGTTTCTATAATCCTCTTCCTCTTCGAATGTGGGGCCGCAGGAATTTAAGAGAAGTTCTGGCCGTTGGAAAACCAGCTTTCATGGCAACACTTATTCTTACCTATAAGAATGGCAGACCGGAAGAAATAGTGACTGACACTACCTGGAGTTATGAGTATGGTCCCATAATGAAAAACAGTGTGTACCTGGGCGTGGCTTATGATGCACGCAAAGAAACAGAGGGATGGAACACAGTTGATTTTAAGGATACGTCTTGGAAGCCTGCAAAAATCGGTAAAGATCCCGGGGGTAAGTTGCAAAAAGCATTTTTCCCGCCGGTGCAGGTAACCCGGGAGATCACTCCGGTGGGAATTACTTCCCCCGAACCGGGAATCTATGTAGTCGACATGGGTATGATTTTTACTGGAACATTTAGAATACAATTGTCAGGGAGCAGGGGGGATACCATCTCTTTCAGGTTTGGTGAACGGGTGTATGATGATGGAACACTGAACCCGATGACCACCGTTACCGGTCAGATCAAGAGAAAAGGGGCTGGAGGACCGGGAGCTCCTGAGATTGCATGGCAAACCGATAGTTATATAATGGGCGATAATCCCGGTGACTGGTTCAGCCCAGAATTTACCTACCACACCTACAGGTATATGGAGATCGCTGGATTGGATAAAAAGCCGGAGGTCTCAGATATTAAAGGGCTGTTCATTCATTCAAATGTTACCCCTATGGGTAGCTTTTCCTGTTCATCCGAATTGTTGAATTCGATACAGGAAGCTACGGAGAGAACATTCCTGGCCAATCTGGTCAGCGTCCAGTCGGATTGCCCGGCACGGGAGAAATTCGGATATGGAGGAGACCTGATTGCAACCAACGAGTCGTATATGTACAACTTTGATATGCAGGCTTTTTACCGCAAAACCATTTATGACTGGGTGGACGCCATGAATGATTCGTTATTTGTCGATACGGCCCCTTTTGTCGGGATCAGGTATTGCGGGATAAGCTGGGAATCCGCATTTCTTATCACTCAATATTACCTGTATCTCTATTACAATGACATAGAGATCATAGAGGAACTATATGCGCTGGATAACCAATGGATGGATAAGGTTGCCCGGATTCATCCCGATGGAATCGTTGATCAGGGCCTCAGCGACCATGAATCTCTGGAGCCTGTCCCTGTGCAATTGACAGGCACCTGTCATTACCTGCAGTGTGCCCGCATTATGACCGCGTTTTCTTCGGTGATGGGTGATAAGGAAAATCAAGAGAAATATGAAAAGCTGGCCAAAAAGCTGGAGGAGCTTGTAAGAGCTGAATTCTGGGATCAGCCGGTAACAGGAATAATAAACAGGCAGACCCTTTTTTCCACATTGCTTTACCACGGAATTGTACCTGCTGAGGAGATGGATGCTGCCAAAGATTCATTGGTAGAAGCAGTTCAAAATGGGCCTTCAGGGCACCTGAGTACCGGTATTTTTGGCACCAAGTATGCCCTTGAGACTCTTTCTGGACATCTCTCGCCAGCTACGGTTTTCGATATTGTAAACAGTACAGGTTATCCGGGATGGGGCTATATGATAGATCGGGGGGCAACCACCATTTGGGAAACTTGGAAAGAGAGTGACAATACCTATTCTAACTGCCATCCCATGTTTGGATCGGTCACGGAATGGTTTTACCGATGGCTGGGAGGCATTCGTCCTGACCCGGAAAACCCGGGATTCAAAGAATTTATTCTGGCACCTTCAACCCCTGAAGGACTTGAGTATGTAAATTGTACCTACCATTCACCCTTTGGGCAGATCGTATCCAACTGGAGAAAAGAACCACAAGGTACCTGCCGTTATGAAATGAAGATACCGGCCGAAAGCATGGCAAACGTCTCTTTACCACTGAATCCATCTCAAAAAATCAGTATTGAAAAAAAGAGCAATGATTTCAGACCTGAAAAGATCGAAGGTTTACAAAATGGTAATTTTAAACTGGGTGAAGGAGAGTACCTGATCACTGTATCATATACAGATCACTAGTGGCTCACACGTCTTCAATCCTATCTTTCTGTTAAGGCAGTTAGTTAAAAACAACATATCATGATTAAATACATCTTGCCTCTTTTTTGTATGGTGATCGGATTTTACTTGGTAATAGATGCTTCCGGCAGCGACCCCACCGGAGAAGTGAAGATCTGGGAGGAGACCATTACCCTGCCCACCTACTTCACCAATCCGCCGGAGGAGTGCCCCATGTTCTTTAAGCACCAGTCCTATCAGGGGGCCAGCAGGGTGGCCTACCCCTATCCCCAGCAGGATAACCTCAGCATGGAGAAAGGTTCCAGGGAATACACAGCTCTCTTTATCGAGAACGAATACATCAAACTGTGTGTATTGCCTGAAATCGGTGGAAGGCTGTTTTATGCCACGGATAAGACCAATGGCTACGAACTGTTCTACAGGCAATCTGTCATCAAACCCATGCTTATCGGGATGCTGGGTGCATGGATATCCGGCGGTATAGAATTCTGTGTATTCCATCACCACAGGGCATCCACACATATGCCGGTGGAGTACAGGCTGATGGAGAATGAGGATGGAAGTGCCACCATCTGGATCGGGGAATTTGAACCCAGGCACAGGATGAGATGGAACATAGGCATTAGCCTCCATCCCGGCAGATCTTGGGTGCGCGTGGTTGGGAACCTGATCAATGCCACTGAAAATACCCATTCCATGTTGTACTGGGCAAATGTGGCTACTCATGTCAATGAAGATTACCAGGTGATCTTCCCGCCCAACACCCAGTATGCGGTCTTCCATGCAAAGAACAGTTTCAGTCACTGGCCTGTCACCCGTGAAACCTACAGCGGGCATGATTATTACCAGGATCATATTGATGCCAGCTGGTACAGGAACCACCCAGTACAGGGCTCATTTTTTGCCCATGATATCGATGTGGGCCTACTGGCCGGTTATGATCACGGAAAACAGGCCGGGACGATGCATGTGGGCAACCATCACATTGTCAAGGGCGCGAAACTGTGGCAGTGGGGTACTAACTCGACCTTTGACAGGAAGGCGCTGACCGACAATGACGGCCCCTATGCCGAATTGATGGTGGGGGCCTATTCGGACAATCAGCCCGACTACAGCTGGATCAAGCCCTATGAGGTGAAACAATTCCGGCAAACCTGGTACCCGCTGAGGGAGACGGGGGGGATGAAGCACGGCAACCTGGATGCCGTGGTTAACCTTGAGTTGCTCGAGGACGGAAAAGTCTTCCTGGCAGCCAATACCACCACCCCCTTCCACAAGGCTAAAATCATTTTGGAGCATTCCGGAGAGATCCTATTCGAAAAGGGCATTGAAATTGATCCTGCTACCCCGTTCAGCAAGGAGGTGGAGCCCCGGCATGATATTCAGAAAGAGAACCTGAGGATCGTATTACAAAGATCCGATGGAACGGAGATCATTTCCTACCAGCCCGAAGTCATCCCCTACAAACCTGAACTTCCGCCAGTGGTGGTACCCCCGGGACCTCCCGAAGAATTCAAAACCAACGAAGAGTTGTATTATGCAGGGGAGCGGATCAGACAATTTCACAATGCCAGGGTCGATCCTGCCCCCTATTTTCTGGAAGCACTCCGCAGGGATCCCCTTGATGTAAGATGCAATACGGCCATGGGGATCATCAGTCAGGAAAAGGGAGACTATAAGAAGGCCAAGTATCACTACAGACAGGCCATATCGAGGATTACAGCCAACTACACCAGGCCCAGGAATTGTGAACCCCTGTATCGCCTGGGAGTCATCCTAAAGCAGGAAGGAGACTTCAGGAATGCCATGGATACCCTCTACAGGGCTGCCTGGGACTATGAATACCGGTCAGCTGCCTACTTTCAGCTGGCGCAGATCCATACCATGCAACAAGATTATGATGCAGCCCTTGAGACGGTGGGGAACTCGCTGATTATCAATGGGTACAACCTGAATGCCCTGAGCCTCAAAACATCCCTTCTTCGGTTGACAGGTCAGCCGGAGGAGGCCGGGAAGGTCGCCGAAAAGATCCTGGGTATTGATCCCCTGAATTACTATGCTTTCAACGAACTGCATCTTTTGTCAGATATTCAGGATGAATCCCGTTATAGTGATTCCCTGATGCACCTCTTAAGGGACTTTCCCGAGAATTATCTTGAACTGGCCTCCTATTACCTGGGTTCTGGGCTCTATAGTGAAGCTTTAGCCATTCTGAACCGAGCCTTAACCTCAGATCATAAAGCGCTGAACAGCTATCCAACCCTCTATTATTACCGGGGTTATCTTTACCATGTGCTGGGGAATAGTGAAAGAGCCGGCTCATGTTTCACTGAAGGAATGCAGAAACCTATCAAGTATTGTTTCCCCTTCAGGCTCGAATCCATGAAGGTTTACCAGACTGCCCTAGACTATCATCCGGAGGATTCGCGAGCCTGTTATTATTTGGGAAATCTGCTTTATGATAAACAACCTGAACTAGCCATTGAATGGTGGGAAAAAGCGGTGGCATTTGATCATTCTCTGGCCATGGCACACCGGAACCTGGGCTGGGGATACCAGCAGACCCATGAAGATACGGAACGGGCCATCCGGGCATATCATACCGCCATCAGGCATGATCCTTCTCAACCCAGGTTTTATTCGGAACTCGATAAACTGATGGAAAAAGGAGGGAGGCCTATTGAATCCAGATTGGAGCTACTTACGGACAACCATGCACATGTGAGCAAATTTCAGGGTGCCCTGATGCGGGAGATCCTGGTACTCGTGCTTGCAGGGGAATATGACCGGGCCATAGCTCTGATGAATGAAAGAGAGTTTTACAGGCAGGAAGATGTCAATATCCTGCACGACATTCATGTGGATGCCCACCTGTTAAAAGGCAAGCAGTATCTGGAAAAGGGGGATGCAGAAGCCGGATTAAAAGAATTTCTGTTGGCAGATTCTTACCCCGAGAACCAGATGATCGAACGCCCGGCCAACTACCATAGAAATCCCCGGATTTTCTATTATGTAGGAATGGCCTATGAGATTTTGGGGGACCGGAGTTCTGCGACGGAGTATTTTGAGAAAGTATCCTCGCTGGCAGGTAGTAATAACGAATTCCTCTATTACCAGGGCAGGGCAATGGTTAAATTAGGCAAGAAGGATGAAGCTGAAAGGATTTTCAAAGGGTTGATTGAAACAGGGGAGAAACAGCTGGTGGATGCAGGAGAAGTCGATTTCTTCGCTAAATTCGGGGAAGATCTGACGGAAGATCAGCAAAAAGCCAATTCATATCACATCATGGCCCTGGGACATTTGGGTTTGGGACATACGGAGAAATCAAAAGAATTCTTCACCAAGTCTTTGGAATCTGATGTAAACCAGTTATGGTCCAGGATTTACATGAACGAGCAATAAATCATATCCAACCGGATATCATCTCCTTAACCTGAAATTGACGAAGCTTCACATGGATTTTTCAACCCTGGATATCACTGTTTTTATTACTTACTGTGTGGTGATCGTGGGACTGGGGCTCTATGTCTCCAGGAGGAAAAAGGGCCATAAAGAGGATTCATCCGACTATTTTTTAGCTGGCAGGGTACTTCCCTGGTGGGCCATCGGTGCTTCCCTGATCGCTTCGAATATTTCTGCCGAACAGTTCATAGGAATGTCAGGTTCCGGATTTGCCATTGGTCTGGGTATGGCCACTTACGAATGGATCGGCGCAGTGGGATTGCTTGTGGTGGGCAAATTTTTCCTTCCCATATTCATCAAAACCAGGATCTTTACCATGCCCCAGTTCCTGGAGATCCGGTTTGATGGACGAGTTCGCACCAGCCTGGCCGTTTTCTGGCTGTTGATCTATGTGTTTGTGAACCTGACCTCGGTGCTATACCTGGGAGCATTGGTACTGAGGAGTGTATTGGGAGTGGAGTTAGTCTGGGCCATAGCCGGACTGGCCCTCTTTTCTGCGATCTACTCGGTGTACGGGGGACTGAAAGCGGTGGCGTGGACCGATGTGGTGCAGGTGACATTCCTGGTTTTTGGTGGGTTTGTAACCACGTACCTGGTCCTGCGGGAGATCGGGGCAGGGGAGGGACTCATTGCAGGTTTTAGCAATATGCTTGCTGCCGCCCCGGAGAAATTCGATATGATCCTGGACCGGAACCATGAGTATTACAAATACCTTCCGGGGATCGGGGTTCTGGTCGGGGGCATGTGGATGGCCAACCTCTATTATTTCGGATGCAACCAGTACATTATCCAGCGGGCCCTTGCTGCAAAGAACATCAGGGAGGCCCAGCGGGGTATGGTGTTTGCAAGCTTTCTGAAGCTCCTGCTTCCCCTGCTGGTAGTATTGCCCGGGATTGCTGCATACGTGCTGGGTGCCGATCTGGAGAGGTCAGATGATGCCTATCCCTGGTTGTTGACCCATTTTGTCGGGACCGGACTGAAAGGTCTT
>CAZURA010000134.1:0-14602 GCA_964622985.1 uncultured Bacteroides sp.
TTTTCTTCTATATCTTATTAGTTTTCAACATGTAAGAGAACTGCGAAACTTTAGTTAATCATTTCAAAAATGCGGTCACGAGAGAATATAAGTTCTTGGTTTTTGAGAGATAAGGCACGGTACCTGTTTCATAAATACTCGCTACCTCGTTGGTTGGTCTTTATCTTCGATGCCAGCACGCTGTTCCTCACATTCTTTTTTGCATACCTGTTGAGGCACAATTTTGAGCCAAGCGAGATTGATATCAATCGGGTTGCGATACAATCCTTACTTGTGGTAGGTGTATACTGTTGTTTTGAACTCCTCTTCCGGTCATTTGCTGGTCTGATCCGGCACACCACTATAAAAGATATTTTCCTGGTGTTTGTCACCACCTCATCATCCCTGATGATCTTAATTATTATCAGTTCACTGAGCAAGTATTATGGTTGGTACGGAGCAGTGAGATTACCTTTATCCATTCTTCTGATACACTATGTATCCATCAATGCCCTTTTGTTTTTCATGAGGATTCTGATCAAAATGTTCTATGAGATCGTATCTGCCAATCCGGCTGCAAAGAAGAATGTGATCATCTTCGGAGCGGGTGCCATGGGAGTGATCGTAAAACGGGTGATTTCAAGCGATACTTCCAATAAATATAACATAGTGGCTTTTCTGGATAATGATAAAAAGCTTCGTCGCAAAAAACTGAATGGAGTACCGGTATTAAGCCCGAAGGAGGTCAAGAAGGAGTTTCTTAATAAGCATAACATTGATACGATGATCTTTGCCATCAAGGACATACTCCCATCAGAAAAAAGCGATATTTTCAGTTATGGGGTAGATATGGGGCTTGAGGTATTGGAAGTTCCCACGGTAAATAATTGGTTAAACGGACAGCTTCAGTTGAACCAGCTCAGGAAGATCAGGTTGCAGGATTTGTTAGGGAGGGATCCTATACAGCTAAATATGAGAAGGATAGAAAGGGAATTGAAGAGCCAGACTATTATGGTAACAGGGGCAGCTGGCTCCATAGGATCAGAGATCGTCCGGCAATTGACTCGTTTTTCTCTTGGTAAATTGCTTCTTATCGATAATGCGGAGACACCCGTTTTTCACCTGGATGCTGAACTTCGTGACTCTTTCTCGTTTTCCCCAGTTCGAATTATCCTGGCCGATGTAACTGATCAGATAAAAATGGAACGGATCTTCAAGGAGCATAAACCCGATATCATTTTTCATGCTGCAGCTTACAAACATGTTCCCCTGATGGAAGAAAATCCTCATGAAGCCATTCGGGTGAATGTGGGAGGCACTTTGATTCTGACCTCACTGGCCCAGAAATATAATTGCAGCAAATTTGTAATGATTTCAAGCGATAAAGCAGTAAATCCAACTAATATTATGGGATCGTCGAAGAGGATGTGCGAGATGATCCTGCAGGCAAAATCTGCCATCCCTGAGAATGAAACCCAATTTGTAATCACTCGATTTGGTAATGTATTGGGTTCAAATGGTTCAGTAATTCCTCTTTTCCGAAAACAAATTGAAGAGGGCGGACCCGTGACCGTAACCCATCCAGAGATCACCAGGTTTTTTATGACTGTTCCGGAGGCGTGTCAGCTGGTACTGGAAGCCGGCTTCATGGGCCAGGGAGGAGAGATCTTTGTATTTGACATGGGGTCGCCTTTGAAAATCGTGGATCTCGCCAGGAGAATGATCATTATGTCAGGATACGTCCCGGATGAGGATATTAAAATCGAATTTATCGGCCTTCGCTTAGGAGAAAAACTGTACGAAGAACTTATCACAGATACAGAAAAATTCCTCCCAACGTATAATCCGAAAGTGCAGGTGGCGGTGGTTGCACCCATTGACCATACAAAGGTCATTGCACAGGTCCACGAAATGATGTACTACTACCAGAATATGACGGAGGTTGAGATTGCTCACAGGATCAGGGATATTGTTCCGGAATATAAGCCTACAAACAATCGATATTCAGATGAATCTCAGAGATCAGAATCCGTCGAGTTTGAAGAATTCCCTGACTAGGTCAGGATCCCGGTGCAATGCTCGTTTTCGCCTTTCTCCTTAAGCATGGGCAATCTTCTCCTTTCCTCTTAACCTCTGCTATTATAACAAAAGGTCAGGCCACTCCTTGACACCCTGCACACTCAGCTACATCTTTTTGCTTCTTATTATGACACTTGATCTCCTCGTGTTTGACGCAACTGATGCCCAGTTTATGCATATTCCGGTTATGTCCGACCCGGTACGCGGGAAATTTCCCTTTCTTCTTCACGAGAATGTTCAACATCAATCCCAGCACGGATAAGCTAAGAAGCAGGATAGTTATAATAAGGATCTTTAAAAACATCTGAACAATAAACTAATTCTTTTGTCTGTATGAATGTTAAATTCTGAGATAAAGATAGTAAACCTTAGGGTTTTTTTGATGCAGAATAGAACAATTTGAGATGTCCAAGAAGTCGAACAATTTTCAGAAAGAGGAGGTGCTGGCTGATTTCAAACTGGCCCATTTAAGTCGTGAGATTGCTCAATTGGCACGTAAAGAGGTCCTTTCCGGAAAAGCCAAATTCGGAATATTCGGAGATGGGAAAGAAGTGGCACAGATCCTCCTGGCTAAAAATTTCAGGGAAGGTGACTGGAGATCGGGTTATTACCGAGATCATACCTTTATGATGGCTACGGGAATAACCAGTACCGTACAATTCTTTTTCCAGGTATATGGCCATACAGATGAAACCGTAAATCCTGGAAGTGCGGGCCGGAATTTCAACAACCATTTTGCAACCCAGAGTGTCAATCCCGATGGGAGCTGGAACAACCTGGCCAGTATGAAGAACTCCAGTGCAGATCTCTCTCCAACAGCGGGACAAATGCCACGCATTGTGGGATTGGGATATGCCTCTAAACTTTACCGGGAAAGCAGTCAATTAGCAGGGATCACACAATTCTCCAAAGGTGGGAATGAAGTAACCTTCGGGACCATTGGAGATGCCAGTACGGCTGAAGGTCATTTCTTTGAGGCCATGAATGCGGCGGCTGTATTGCAGATCCCGGTGGCCATGGCCGTATGGGATGATGGATATGGGATCTCAGTTACCAAGGATAAGCAAATCGTGAAAGCGAGCGTTTCTGAAGCGCTGGAGGGATTTAAAAAGAAAAGAGGATCAAATGGTATACTCATTTACAAGGTAAATGGATGGGACTATCCGGAGATGCTCCGGGTATTTAAAGAGGGGGTGGATAAGTGCCGTCGCGATCATGTACCTGTGCTGTTTCATGTGGATGAAATGATTCAGCCCACGGGTCATTCCACATCCGGAAGTCATGAGCGGTATAAATCGAGGGAGAGGCTGGATTGGGAGGCAGCGCACGATCCGCTGGTGAAGATGGAACAATGGATCGTGGAATCCAATCTGGCAAAAGAAGCAGAACTGCTTAAAATAAAGGGGCAGGTAAAAGAGGAGGCTCTAAAGGCCAGAGACACCGCCTGGAAAGAATACACTACTCAAATTCTAAATGAACGGGATGAACTGTTGAAGATCATAGATGACCGAAGTTGTAATTGTTCAGAGGATGAGGTAGATAAACTTGGTATTTTAAGTCGTGACCTGAAACGGATCATGTACCCCACCCGGAAGGATGTGCAGGGAACAGCCAAACGTATCATGAGACACCTGTGTGCTACCTGTCCGGTGCGCAAAGAACTTCAGCATTCGATAACTCAATGGTTGACAGGATATAAAGAGGAGAACCGCAAAAGATATAGCACCTACCTCTATTCGGAAACCGACCGTTCGCCTTTAAAAGTGAAACCGGTTCCCATTCAATATTCGGAAGGATCTTCAAGGTTAACAGGCAGAGAGATTATCCGTGACAACTTTGATGCCTTGCTTCAGCAGGATCCCAGGATTGTGATATTTGGCGAGGACACCGGAAAGATCGGGGATGTAAACAAAAGTCTGGAAGGGTTACAGAGCAAATACGGAGAGCTGCGCGTAACGGATACCGGTATAAGGGAAACTACAATCATAGGACAGGGTGTAGGTCTGGCCCTCAGGGGTCTTCGACCCATTGCAGAGATTCAGTATTTCGACTACCTGCTCTATGCCCTGGAGACCATCAGTGATGATCTGGCAACCCTTCATTGGCGGACTAAAGGGGCGCAGATTGCACCCTTGATCATCCGGACCCGGGGACACCGGCTGGAGGGGATCTGGCACTCCGGATCACCATTGAGCATGGTCATCAACTCCATCCGCGGATTACATGTTTGCGTTCCACGCAACCTAACTCAGGCTGCCGGAATGTACAACACCCTGCTGCAGGGTGATGATCCGGCGTTGGTCATTGAGCCCCTGAAAGGGTATGGACTTAGGGAAAAGCGACCCAATAATATGGGAGAGTTCAGGATTCCATTGGGTCAGCCTGAAGTGCTGACCGAGGGAGGTGATGTGACGGTGGTTACATACGGCTCCTGTGTAAGAATTGCAGATACGGCAGTGGACCAGTTACGGGAGTTTAATATTCATGTGGAGCTGATCGATGTGCAGACTCTGTTACCTTTCGATCTGAACCACTTAATTCTTGAATCTGTGAAAAAGACCGGCCGTGTGGTGTTTTTTGATGAGGATGTTCCTGGAGGGGCAACCGCTTTTATGATGCAAAAAGTCCTGGAAGAGCAAAAAGCCTATTACTACCTGGATGCGCAACCGACCACTATCACCGCACATGAGCATCGTCCTGCCTATAGTACTGACGGCGATTACTTCTCTAATCCCAATACAGAGGATGTCTTTGAAGCCATCTACCAGATCATGCACGAATCAGATCCTGAAACCTATCCGGAAATATATTAGCATACATCAGCTAACTCTGAACCTGCCTTCGGCAGCTTAGGTCGTTGCGCTAATGTATGCTGATTGTCTAATAGTCTTTTCTTTCCTCATCCTCAGTTTCTACCGGAGCAGGTTCGTCGTCACCATATCTTCGGATGCGATAATTGATATAGGCGAAAAGGATGCTGAAGAAGGGACTCAGGAAGTTAAAAAAAGCATACGGTACATACTCCATGGTAGGGACACCCAACACTCGTGATTGAGTGGCACCGCAAGTGTTCCACGGAACCAGTACAGAAGTAATGGTCCCCCCATCCTCCAGTGTACGGCTCAATACCTCAGGTTTCAATCCCCGTTTCTTGTAGGAGCTGGCAAACATGCGACCAGGGACCACAATGGCGATGTATTGGTCCGATGCCGTAATGTTAAAGAAGATGCTGGTGGCAATGGTGGTGGCAACCAGTGATCCGGTGGATTGGGCCCAGCGGATTACCGAACGGGTGATCTTCAAAAGGAGTCCTGCTGACTCCATGACTCCGCCGAAAACCATGGCGGAAAGGACCAGCCAGATGGTATTCAGCATACCCCTCATGCCTGTACTGGAGAGTAACTCGTTGACCATCTCGTCAGAAGTGGTGATTGAGATATCCCCAAAGATGGATTGCATCACAGACAGATAGGAGGCTTTAAAGAGTGAGGTGGTAGTACTATCCAGGCTCAAAGCCACTTCCCTGATCAGGTGTGGTTGAAAAATGATGGCAAATGCTCCACCCAGTAAAGAGCCCACCAGCAAAGCGGGTAAAGGAGGGATCTTCTTAATGATGATATAGATCAGCAAAGCCGGAACCAGCATGAGCCAGGGAGTGACCCTGAACTTGGAATCTATGGCTTCCAGTACCATTCCTATATCGGTGGATGTGGATTCGAATTTGTAGGTGAATCCGATGATCAGAAAGATGATCAGTGTAATGCTCATGGCCGGAACTGTGGTAATGGTCATGTATCTGATGTGGGTGAAGAGATCGGTGCCGGCCATGGCAGGTGCCAGGTTGGTGGTATCTGACAATGGGGACATCTTATCTCCAAAATATGCGCCTGATATTACTGCACCGGCGATCAAACCCTCACCAAACCCCAGCGCCTTACCCACACCGATCAAAGCGATCCCGACGGTAGCTACGGTGGACCAGGAGGATCCTGTGGCCAGGGAAACCATTCCTGCGATGATAACTGTGGCAACAAGGAAGATCTTCGGGTGAAACACTTTTAGCCCGTAAAAGATAAGCGTGGGAACCACTCCGCTTAGCATCCAGGTGCCTGCAAGGGCCCCTATCATAAGAAGGATCAGGATCGAGGGCATTGCCGATCCGATACTCCTGACCATACTGTTTCGAATATCCGGCCACTTCACCCCCAGATAGACCGCAACAACTCCTGCTACCGCTGATGCAAGGATCAAGGCAAACTGATTGGAGCCGTCAAGGGTATGGTCCCCAAAATAATTCACATTCAACACCAGCAGTGTGATGAGCACAGCTATCGGAATTAGTGCCTGAAGTAGGTTTGGAGAGCGTGGTTCTTTATCGGACATAGGCCTGGAGCGATAAGGCGCCAAGATACTATTTTTCTTCGAGGATCGTTTTGATTATTACAAAATTGGTGTAACTTGTCAGAGGGCTAATCACATGACAATGGATCTGAATATCGATTTCTTTCATATTGTCAATGAGACCGTTACGGAGAAGGGGATGATCCTGATCTCAGAACCCTTTCTAAGTGACAATTATTTCCGTCGCTCCATTGTTTACCTTACCGAACACAATGAGGATGGATCTTTGGGATTCGTATTGAATAAACCTATCGAACTCAGTGTAAATGAAATAGTTGATGGATTTCCTGAGTCAGATTTCAGCATCTCCGTCGGGGGACCTGTCAATAACAATACCGTGCATTATATCCATACACTGGGAGAACAGATTCCGGAGAGTGTTCCTGTTGCAGATGGCATTTTTTGGGGAGGCGAATTTGACCGAATTAAAGAGCTGATCGCCGGGGGTGAGGTCAAACCATTTGAACTCAGGTTCTTCCTGGGCTACGCCGGTTGGTCAGCCAAACAGTTGGATGGGGAAATGGAAGAGAATGCCTGGCTTGTGGGCAAAATTCCGCCCCGAATGGTGATGCAGGGAGTGGGTTCTGAATTCTGGAACGACACCCTGGCCCGTTATAACAACAAATACCGTGCATGGGCCAACTTCCCTGAAGATCCCGGACTGAACTGATATCCTTTTCAATTAATCAATTTTCTCCAGTACCTGCCTCAAATTGCTATTGGATGCAATAAGGATGCTTTTTACTCCTGCAGCTTCGCCCGCCTCAATATCCCGTTCTGAATCTCCGATCATAAAGGAGTGCTCCGGATCAATGTTATATCGGACCAGCGCTCTCTTTATCATTCCCGGTTTTGGTTTTCTGCACTCGCAGGTCTCGTTGTCACTGTGGTGAGGGCAATAGTAAATCTCCATGATCTCAATTCCATGTTGTCTGAAGAGATCCATCATATGTGTATGGATCCTTTCCACATTTTCCACTGTATTCATTCCCAGGCTGATCCCTCCCTGATTAGTGACCACAATGAAAAGGTAACCTCTCTCCTGTAATTCGGTAAGGGTTTCATAGACTCCCGGATTAATCTGAAGATCTTCCACCCGGGTCAGATAATAGTGGTCCCTGTTGTTGGTAAGTACACCGTCGCGATCCAGGAATATGGCTTTTTTCATTGGATGGCTAGTTAGGGAACAGATTCTCAAAAAACACCCTGATCAGACCGGGTTCCAGCAGGATAGGGAAGAGGAAGCCTACCACGGCACCCCAGAAATGAGCTGCATGGTTGATGTTATCTTTGCTGCGGCGACTCATATAGCTGGAATAGATCAGGTAAAGGATACCAAATACGATTCCCGGGATGGGAAGGATCATGTAAAAATAGATCTTCTGAAGGGGGGCGAAGAAAATATAGGTGAAGACCACTGCTGATACAGCACCCGATGCTCCCACCGCACTGTATCCTTCATTATTTCTGTACCGGGTGATGGTAGAGAGGGCCGACAGGGCAATACTCGACACATAGAGCAGGATGAAGAAGAAGGGTCCTGAGAAGATCAGTCCCTGTGCTTCCAGACTGTTAAATACCCTTTCGATACCAGTCCCAAAGGAGTATAAGACCAGCATATTGATTCCCAGGTGTACATAATCAGTGTGAAGAAATGCATGGGTAAATATGCGATAATAGTGTCGATGCCGGACAATGTGGTAGGGCGAGAGATCAAACCGGTAGAGTAACTCTCTGAATCGGAAAGCAGCTATCGAGAACAGGACGGTGATGATAACAATAACCAGGGTAATCACAGGATAGATTTTTACAGGTGAAGGATCTTAAAGACCAGCTCTTTCAGTAATTCCCCAGCCTCTGTGGTATTCCCATTGTATCCTTTGGATTTCAGATCGTAAGTTCGCAACAGGGATATAATATCTACCACCTTCCCGGCTGGATAGTGACGTGCAGCAGCCTCATATTCCTGCACGAAGAAGGGGTTGATCTTCAGGGTGGCCGCTACGTTTTGCTTCGACCGGTCCTTTGTATAATGGAGTAACAGGAGTTTGGAGAAGAAATAATACAGGGAAGAGACGGTTTGTGTGATGTGGTGATTTTTCTGGTTCCCGGCAAAGTAGTTGATGATACGGTTGGCTTTCAACACATCCTTTTTCCCTAATGCATTCTGCAACTCAAATTGGTTGTAATCTTTACTGATACCGATGTTCTCTTCCACGTGAATCGGAGTGATGTTACGCTCCTTCTCTCCAATAGCAATGATCAGTTTTTCAATCTCGTTGGCAATACGTGAAAGATCACTGCCCAGGAACTCTGCCAGCAGAGCTGCTGCTTTGGGTTCGATCCGATACTTGCGGTTGGAAGCATATCCGGAAATCCATCCCGGAACCTGATTGTCGTAAAGTTTTTTGGACTGGAAGCTTACCCCGTTTTTCTCCAACACCTTGAAAACTTTCTTCCTTTTATCCGGATTTTTGTATTTGTAATTGATTACCAGCAAGGTAGTAGGTTGTGGATTATCCACATAATGGATCAGGGAATCAAACTCTTTCAGTTCCTGAGCCTCTTTGACCACTACCACCTGGTGACTGGCCATCATGGGAAAGCGTTTGGCCAGGTTGATGACCTGCCCTGCATCGCTCTCTTTTCCATATACAATAGTCTGGTTAAAGCTTTGTTCAGCTTCGGTAAGTACATGGCCTGTGATGTAATCGGTAATCAGATCGATGTAGTAAGGTTCCTCTCCATAAAGGAAGTAGAGAGGTTTGAAGGATTTGTTTTTCAGATCACCGATCAGCTGCTCGTACGTCATGCCCAAATCTAGTAAATTTCTAAGCCATAATTGTGTTTACATCCCGTGACTATCACAGATTAGAATCTCAGGTGCTTCGCCGACTAAAATCTGAGATGCTTTACAGACTCCCGGTGGTCAATAATCTCATTGAGCGATTCGATCCCTATCTCCAGATGCATTCGGGCAAAGTTAGCAGTGACCATTTGATCGCTTTTCTGGGTTTTCACTCCCTCCGAGATCATAGGTTGATCGGAGACCAGCAACAGAGCACCTGTAGGAATCCCGTTGGCAAATCCTACTGTAAACAGGGTAGCTGTCTCCATATCAATAGCCATACTTCTGACCACCCTGAGGTATTTTTTGAATTTGTTGTCGTGCTCCCAAACCCGCCGGTTTGTGGAAAAAACAGTGCCTGTCCAATAGTCCTTCCCCATATTCCTGATGGTGGTGGATACTGCACGCTGGAGGTTAAAGGAGGGTAATGCCGGTACTTCCGGAGGCATGTAGTCATCCGATGTACCGTCGCCCCTGATGGCAGCGATAGGCAGGATCAGATCACCCAATTCGTTCTTCTTTTTCAATCCGCCGCACTTACCCAGAAAGAGTACTGCTTTGGGTTTAATAGCGGCCAGTAGATCCATAATCGTAGCTGCATTGGCGCTACCCATTCCAAAGTTGACCATAGTGATCCCATTGGATGTGGCCGATGGCATGGCCACATTTCTGTCCGGCACCTGGGTGTTGTTAATGGTGCAGAAGAGTTCAAGATAGCCCTGAAAATTGGTTAGCAGGACATACTTCCCGAATTCTTCTGTGGGAATAGCTGTGTAACGGGGTAGCCAGTTCTCTATGATCTCTTGTTTAGTCTTCATGTGTCAATGATTATCCAAAATGTGATGGATCTTTACTACCTTGTCCATCCTTTGCGAAGATAATTCATTCATGCGAAACCTGAACCTTCCGGAATATGATTTCAAACAGCGTGAGGAAGATGGCAAACCTCATATCCTGGATGTTTTCCGAAAAAAATATGTGATGCTTACCCCTGAGGAAGAGGTAAGGCAACGCTTTGCAAGATATCTGGTTGAGGAGAAAGATTACCCCGCTTCCCTGATAATGACCGAGTATGCACTAAAATTGAATGAAATGACCCGCAGATGTGATATCCTGGTGCACAAACCAGCCGGTAGCCCTGTGGTACTGATAGAGTGTAAAGCTCCTGCAGTCTCAATTTCCAAAGAGACTTTTGACCAGGCCGCCCGCTATAATATGGTCTTTCAGGTGAAATACCTGATGGTAACCAACGGATTGAAACACTATTGCTGTTATCTGGATATGGAGAACCACAGCGTCCATTTCCTGCGTGAGATCCCTTCATATAACCATCTGTAAAACCCTTCTACACTACTCACCCTCGGAAATGGGTTTAATATATTGTAGCAGCCATTCCCCTTCGTAGCCGGTTCCATTGAATATCCACTCTTTCTTCTCCCCAACTGTTGTGAATCCTGCGGAGGTAAAGAGCTTCATGCTTTCACTATTTCCGGAGGCGATGTTGCAGAAAAGCTGATGAAGGTGCAATACCTTGAAGCAATAGTCCATCAGGGTCTCCAACGCCTCCCGGCCATATCCTTTTCTACGTTCTGAAGCATCTGCAATCAGAATTCCAATCCCGGCACGTTTATGATGTGGATCGAAGTCGAACAGATCAATAGTCCCTACGGGCCGTTTGGTCTCCTTCAGCATAATGATCAGTCGTTGTTGCTTCATCTCAAAAACATCTTTCGCGGCATTCTCGAGATATTGCTTCAATATGTATCTGGAAAAGGGTGACAGTGTTCCCGAAATGGGCCATATGGAGGTATCATTCTCCCAGAGGTATAACAGGTCCAGATCTTCAGGTTCAGGAGCCCTGAGAGCAATGGTCTTGTTTTCCAGTACGTTCACGCTATTTTTGCTTATAGGAGATTACCCTGTAGGTTTTATCCTGACCGGAAAGTGCTCTGAAAGTATCGGTATCGGCATCATAGAGCACTTCGATCTCTTCACCGGTCTCCTCATTCACGACAATGATGGCAAAGTCTTTGAAACTTAGACCTTTGGTGTCCACTGCCAGTGAGAGTCCCCCGGAAATAAATCCATCTTCTCCCAGGATCTCCACATACCACAGGTCTCTCATTCCCACTGCCTTATTGGTAAACCGGGTGTAGAGACCACTGAGCCCTTCATTGAGCGGTACATAATAGGTATTGTCACCTGTGGTATTAATGGGATATCCCATATTGGAGGGCTGGCCCCAGGTTCCATCCACTTCCAATTCGCATCTGAAAATATCGAATCCCCCCATGTTAAAATGCCCTTTGGAAGCAAATATGAATCGTCCTTCAGAAGGAGCGATATAGGCAGAGGTCTCATCCAGATCTGTATTGATCACTTCACCCATGTTGACCGGATCACCCCATAATCCTCCGGATTGCCTGTCTGAATACCAGATATCAAATCCACCTTCCCCGCCTCTTCTGTCACTGGAAAAGTAGATTCTCGTTCCATCGGGACTAAAGGAAGCATGATCCTCATCAGCATTGGAATTAATAGCTCCGTATAGGGGCTGTGCCGGACTCCATAGCAATCCGTCATACTCACTATACCAGATGTCCTTTTGTCCCTTTTTTGGATCTTTCACCAGCAGAAGCATGGTCCCATCGGCTGAAAGCCCGGTGGGAATGAGATCGTTGTCTGATTCGATTTGGGGAGTGATCAGAATAGGCTGGCTCCAGCGATTGCCCTCCCGGGTGGACATGTAAACTGCCTCATAAAATGCCCGACTGTTTAACCAAACCATCATTGTACCATCGGCAGAGATTACTCCACTGTAATCATCATTGGTAGTATTGATGGGCTCAATAAAGAAGAGGGCACGCAGGTTCAACTCGGCATCTTTAATGATCTTTGCCCTTTCCACTGCGGTCACAGCATCTTCAGTGATCCTCACATTATAGGACTTTTCAAAGTTCTTTAGAGAGCGGAATTGATCCAGAGCATCCAGTGCCTTGTCCATTTGATTGGTTTTGCTGTAAGCTTCGGCCAGATAAAACCAAGCATGATGAGGTGCCTTCTTCTCTGCAAATTTACGAGTTTTGTATTTCAGGTTGATCTCTTCAGTGGCCTCCATAAAATAGGGTATTCCTAAATGCTCCTGTCCCAGGATTTGATTGTAGCACAATCCGATCAGGTATTTTACATTGGCATTATCGGGCTCTTTTTCAAGTACCTGTTTATACACATAAGCTGCTTCACCGGGATCCTCGTCCTCAGTGTAAAAGAAATCAGCTTCGTAAAACAGTTCTTCCGCTGTTCGATCCTGCGACAAAGCAGGCAGCATCATACAACATGTCAATACGATTGCAGGTAATACTTTATTCATCACTCATCAATTAAGCGGACACTAATCCAATTTCAGATGGTCGGGAACATAAATCTTCTCCATCTCGATCACCACTTCTTCAGTAATGGTGATTTTGAATTGCGCCCTGCGGTTCAGTTTTCTACCATCGGGAGCATCTCTGTTGTCTCGGGTTCTGTTTCTTGCCACATGCTCACTTTCACTCATACCCTTAACTTTCAACCGATCTTTTGTGATCCCGTTCAAGATCAGGTATTTGGAAACAGCATTAGCCCGGTTCAATGAGAGGCGCTGATTGTATTCATAGGTGCCAATGGCATCAGTATGTCCGGTAATATCCAGCTTCATGGAGGGGAACTTCTCCATCAGGAGTGTCACCTCATCCAGTTTTGCAATCCCGGTTTTCGAAAGGGTATAACTGTCAAATTCGAAGAAAACGGGTCTGATCAGATACTTCAGCGGGGGTTTTTCCACCTCAGGCTCGGGTGAAGGAACCTCTTCGATCACTTCAGCTACCTCCTCGGCCGGCTTTTCAAGCGGTACTGCTACGGGAGTGGCATCCCGGTCAATAAATTCAAACTTATACAAGTCGTAATTTTCGCCCGTTCCTTTTGCATATAGTACTGAACTTCTCTCTTCTTGAATGGATTGCGGAGAAAAGCCCAGGTCATCATCTGTAGTGTTAAGGGGATAACCCATATTTACCGGAGTGCCCCAACTGCCATCAGGTTGAAGTTCAGAATAGAAAAAGTCGAACCCACCCATAGTATTGTGGCCCTGTGAGCTGAAATAGAGTCTCTTCCCATCAGGGCTGATAGAAGGTGATTCCTCGTTAAGTACCGTGTTGATGGAGGGGCCCAGATTAACGGGTTCAGCCCAGGTGTCGTCGGGCAACAGGGTACTTTTGAAAATATCCATACCCCCGAGCGATTCGTCACGGTTACTGGTAAAATAGATTGCCTTACCGTCCGGGGTAAAAGTGGCATGTGATTCGAAATAGCGTGAATTAATGGGTCTTCCTAAAGTTTTAGCCGGGTTCCACCGGTTATTTGCATAGACGGATGAGTAGATGTTACTGTCGAACTCATCGGATACTGCCAGCAACATGGTTTTTCCGTCGGTTGAAAGGGCAACAACGTCCATATTTCCATCTGATACAATGGAAGGGGTAATGTTTTTAGGCTTGTTCCATGTACCATCAGCCTTTTTGGTTGCCACTTGCACACTGTTGTAAAAGGGGTTTCTCCCCATGAATGCCATGGTTTGCTGATCGTGAGAGACCACTACATTATACCGGTTTAAATGTGTTTCATTTATCTGTCCCAGGTTACCCAGCTTGTATTCCACAGGATTTTTAATGGCCAATTCTGCATTGGATAATGATTCAATCTGCTTATCCGTATAGGCCTTCTGCAGGTTTTCCTTTGGACTTAAAAACTGCTCATATTCACTGTATTTCTCACGGGCTTTATCAAATTCCTCATTGATCCTGTAGGCATTCCCCAGATAGAGCAAGGCATCAGGAGGTGCATTCA
The DNA here is from genome assembly GCA_964622985.1 of uncultured Bacteroides sp. GTDB lineage: Bacteria > Bacteroidota > Bacteroidia > Bacteroidales. The sequence continues at coordinate 14,192 of CAZURA010000134.1, forward strand.
TCTCTTTCAGAGAACCCTCTTTGTGCCGCTCAGAGATGGATTTTACTGCTGTTTCCAGATAGGGGATCGCTTCCGGTTTCCGACCAGGGATACGAAGCAGGCAAACTCCTACCCGATAATTGACATTGGCATTATTCTGGTATCCACTCTTGTATACTTTGTTAAAGGCGTAGAGTGCCTCTTCGTAATCTTCCTCTGCAAAAAAGAACTCACCGTCGTAGTAGTCAACCTTTACGTTCTGGGCAATAACAGATACAGACAGCAAGCACAAGATTATGAATAAGAAAGGTCTTCTCATTACTGGACAGTTTATCGTGAATATTACAAATTTAAAAATTTTATTGACAGTACAATAAGACAATAGTTCGTTAAACTTTTAAGCGGCCATAGTGCCGTAGAATATAAGTTCCT
>CAZURA010000135.1:0-14573 GCA_964622985.1 uncultured Bacteroides sp.
ATCGAATTGCCGACAACCCTGAGCGAGCAGATGCGATGGCGAAACTCCTGAGCAAAATGCTGGCGGAGCGCGGCATGACTACCGACAAACCCGCAGGGAAGATCAAATGAAAATTGAGTAAAGCAAAACTTGAGACCAAAACTGATAATTTTCCACTAAAATAAATAAATGATTATGAAACAGTTATGGATGTTCTTTTTCATGTGCTTGGTTTTCAACTTGCAGGGAGCAACGAAACCAAATGTAATAGTAATTGTCGCTGATGATTTGGGGTATGCGGATGTCGGATTCCAGCCCATTGTAGCTCCGGATGGAGTTTGTACACCAAACCTTGATTTGCTTGCGAAAACGGGCGTGGTATTCACTGACGCCTATGCTGCTTCGCCGATTTGTAGTAACTCCCGCCTTGCACTCACGACGGGACGTTATCAACAACGCTGGGGAACCTATTGGTATGGTGATGGCGGAATGCCGACTGCGGAACAAACGATAGCCGAAATGATGAAAGAGGCAGGGTACGTCACGATGAAAGTAGGGAAAAGTCATTTGAATGATGGAGCAAAACACCATCCCCTGGATCACGGCTTTGATCATTTTTTTGGGTTTATAAAACCTGCATGGGATTTCTTTTTACTCAGTCAGAAGGATGTGGATGCCTACTTGAACAAAAAGAAAGATTGCATAGTACCTACTCCGAGCAGTTTTGGTCCTTTGACTCGAAATCGTACGAAAGAATCATTTGAAAATACAACTACCACTGAGTTATTTGGAGACGAATCAGTAAAGTTTATCAAGAAAAATAAAAAAAAGCCTTTCTATCTGCAATTAGAGTTTAATGCGGTGCACATCCCGCTCCATAAAGCACCAGACCAACTTGAAGAAAAGTACGGCATTCCGCATCTGGAATTCGATCGTGATGCTGAGGTGTGGGAATACCCGTTTTGGGATCCCGTGGCACAGCCGGATTATAATGAGTGGTTTGGACAGACCTGTCATTTAAAAAAGCTTGATCCGTACGGACGCAAAAAATATCTGGCGCATCTTGAACTGATGGACCAGATGATTGGGAAAATTATGACTACGCTCAAAAGGCACAAGCTCGACGAAAATACCGTCATTTTCTTTACGTCCGATAATGGCGGATCGCATCAATCGTATGCAAATAACGATGGATTGAACGTGTATAAATACTGTCTGATGGATGGCGGAATTAAAGTGCCAATGTTCATCAGTTGGCCGGCAGGGTTTGAGCCCGGCAGAACTGATGCTACTGTTTCGCATCGCGATTTATTTGCAACGCTATCCGAGATAACGGGCATAACGCCGACAAATTGGCTTGATGGAAAAAGTTTAATCCCCCTCATTAACGGAGAGATAGAGGAACTACACCCCGAACCGCTGATGTGGGATTCCGGCCCCAAACAACAAAACTGGGTAGTCCGGCAAGGTAACTGGAAACTCGTTTCTAGCTCAAAATCAAGACAGTATAAACGCTATGAACTTGATGAACAAGGCTTGGTAACTAAATTTATTTCTGAAAGGACGAATACCGGAACGCAACTCTATAACATAGCTGAAGATATAGGCGAAAATAAGAATGTAGCCGAACAATATCCCGAGAAAGTAGCAGCGATGAAACAGATTTATACCGAATGGCGTGCTCAAATGTCTGATCCAAAGCCGGGGTATAAAGCAAAATAAGAGCCCGGTCCGTGAAGTCTGCTTATCCGATACGATAGAAAAAGTTTACATAAAGTGCAAAAAGAACAACCCTGACTTTCTTTTTCATCTCATGCTAAAACCAATTTTTCAGAAACAAATTTTACACAGCACAAGAACTTAACAATTTGAAACGATGAAAAAGAGTTTAATACTATTAACACTGATTTTGTTTACCGGATTATTAAGTTCGGCACAAGAAATATCAAAAATTGATCTATCGGGCGAGTGGCATTTTTCTTTAGATGAAAAAGATGAGGGGATTTCGCAGCAGTGGTTCAAGAAAAACCTCGCAGGGCGTATAAAACTTCCCGGAACAACCGGCGAGAATAAAATTGGCAAGCCAGAAACAGGTTCCTATCAGGAACTTAACAAGCAAACCATCTATCATTTCCGTGAATTTTTTAGTTTTGTCGGTTCGGCTTGGTATCAGAAAGAAATTTCTATTCCGAAAGGCTGGGAAAATAAACGGATTACACTGTTTCTCGAAAAAACCTCTTTTTCTGCTACCGTGTGGGTGAACGACAAGAGGATAGGCGAAAAAACAGGATTGGCTGCGCCGAAAGTATATGATCTAAGCGAGTTTCTTGTTCCCGGTAAACGCATTCGCCTGAGTGTTCGGATTGATAATCGGGATATGTTTCGCATCAAAAATCACAACGGCACCGGAAGTCACGCCTATGGCACAGAAACCCAACCCCGATGGAATGGAATTATCGGCAAGATTTATTTGTCGGCAACCGATAAGGTATGGCTGGAAAAAGTCGATGTATATCCGGACATTCACCGGCAGAAAATCACGCTGAAAGTTAAGACCGGTAACCTGACCGATAAAGCACAAAAGGTACATTTAAATATCAGTGCCGCAAGTACAAACACAGCCGAAGAACATCGGGTTCCCGACCATGTGGTGGAGTACAATGTGGCAAAAGGCATGCAGGAAAACAGCTTCACCTATACCATGGGTGCCGAGTCCTTATTATGGGATGAACATATACCCGCCCTTTACAACCTGCAACTGGTTTTGTCAGCCGGGGGACTCTCAGATGAGAAAAGGGAAAGCTTTGCCATGCGGGAATTCAAAGCGCAGGGTAATTTTTTTACTATAAACGGGTCAAAAACCATGATGCGGGGAACGATTGATTGTGCAATATTTCCCCTGACCGGTTATTCGCCTATGGATGTTGATTTCTATATGGATATTTACCAACGGTACAAGGATCATGGGATAAATCATATACGATATCACTCTTGGTGCCCTCCGAAGGCAGCCTTTATTGCCGCGGATCGACTGGGACTCTATCTGGAGCCGGAAGGACCAAACATGTGGGGGAAGACCATGGCGGAAGATGACGATAATTTCAATTTTTACAAATCTGAAGCCATCCGCGTTATTGAATCATTTGGCAACCATCCCTCTTTCTGTATGTACTCCAATGGCAACGAAACAAGAGACGATATAGAATTGATGTCTGACATTACCAGCACCCTTAAAGAACAGGATAAAAGGCACTTATATACCATCAATACGGCGATCGGGTTCACAAAAGAAGGAGGAGACTTGCCTGTCAATGATTTTGTAATAGCCGGTAGATACAGGGGAAATATATGGGGATCCGGCGATTATAGCAAGGTGTTGGAATTTTACAAGGTGCCTTTGCTGCATCATGAAATAGGACAATGGCAGGTATTTCCTGATCTGCGCGAAATTCCACTCTATACCGGGGTAATGCGTCCCTTCAATATGGAAGCAATTCGGTATGATTTAGAGCGGAAGGGTATGTGTGATCAGGTTGCAGACTTTGTTTATGCATCGGGGATGTTGTCCCTGCGTCTATATCGGGCAGAGATTGAGAGTTCGCTACGAACCCGGGATTTTGCCGGATTTCAGATGCTGGGCATGCAAGATTATCCCGGCTATGGTCTGGCGACAGATGGAATTTGGACGCCGTTATACCGATCAAAAGGACTCATAACCGCTTCTGAATACAAAAAGTTTTGTGGATCTACCGTGTTACTGACCGACTTTTCTGAAAAACACAAAAACTATATTTTCCAAAACAATCAAGCCATGGAATGCAAGGTGCTTGCTGCTCACTTTTTGAGAAAAGGCTTGGTAAACCAAGAGGTGTGTTGGAATCTAAAGGATGCACAGGGAGCGCTTATAATATCGGGCACCATTCCGGATGTAGATATCCCTGTCGGAAGCGGAACAGAATTAGGGAACATCACGGTTGATTTAAGCGCGATAAAAGAAGCCAAACAACTCAACCTGACACTGTCGTTGAAGGATACGGACATCTCCAACTCCTGGAAAATCTGGGTGTATCCCAAAAAGTATGAGATAACGGAGAACGACTTGTTAAAAAAAGGAAATATCTTAATAGCTTCAGGCTATACGGAAGAGGTGCGTGAACATCTGCAAAAAGGGGGCAATGTGTTGTTGCTACCCGAACTTTTGGATCCGGAAAAATCACATTTACTCCCGTTTAAACCGGTTTTCTGGGCTGCTCCTTTGTGGGGTCATAAACCGGAAAGATTTAATCATTCTTTGGGGCTTTGTATCGAAAGCAAACATCCGGTATTCAAACATTTTCCCACCGATACATATTCCGAGCATCAGTGGAGTGAACTATTAGAACAATCCCGTTCATGTATCCTGGATGACTTTCCCAAAGATTTTCACCCTATGATACGAGTTATCCCGAATGGCTATCGCAATTTTCGCCGTAGCAACCTTTTTGAAGTGAAAGTGGGCAAGGGTAATATGTTGATCTGTTCAATGAACCTGGATAAAGATCTGAAAAATCGTCCTGCCGCAGGACAGTTGCGCTATAGTATTCTCAATTATATGGCAGGAAAAGATTTTGATCCGGAAACTCAAATACCCGAAGAAAAGGTTGCCGGCTTTTTTTGGCAGCTGTCTAACACAAAACTTGGGACTAAAATCAAATCCGTCAGTAGCGAACAAAAAAACTATTCCCGTCAATACTTGATAGATGGCAACAGCATTACCTACTGGAGCAGTCAATACAACCCGAAGCAGGATTTGCCACAGTCGGTGGTGCTGGAGCTACCCAAACCTACATCGTTATTGGGGGTTCGTTATCTGCCACGACAGGATGTCGCTACCGGACGCATTACCAAATATGCCATTCATATTTCGTCGGACGGTAAACAATGGGGTGAACCGATATTAGAAGGAAAACTGCCGAGCAGCATAGAATTACAGGAACTGAAATTTAAGCATGTGCTCAACGCCCGGTTTATTAAATTTACTGCTTTAGACGCTGTGAATGGAGTCGCAGCCATTGCCGAACTGGACCTGATTACGGATTGACATATGTGCCGATCAAAACCAGATCCGGAACAAAGGGGTATCAGCCTCTACCCCGAAGATCATATCGGGCGTCCCGAAGGCTCATCGCCCGCATTTTATCCAGATGTGGAACGCTGTGGAGTGTTTGGACCGCTTTCTGATGTCGATTACCCGTGGTCGCATGATGCGACGGATCTGGGCTGCAACGATTTTCGATCTACCAAGCATAATGTGTATGCTGCAAGGCTTTCAAATGCCGAAGGCCTGGGCCTGACCTTACTCTCGGATGCAACACAGCACGTAAGGTGCTGGGTTCTTCCTGAAATGATCCGGATGCTGGCGGCCGACTTCTCCGGTCACGGCAGTGAACGTCATTGTAAATTTGGTGAGCCGGAAGAAATGAAACCCGGAACGAGGGTTCAGGGCAGGGCTCGATTTAATACAGAATAATACATAAAACACCGAAAAAGCAGAACTGATGAATTTGAAAAAACTTTTGGCCGCTGTAACAGTTATTCTCATTACAGCTACAGCCGCCGCCGAGAAACCGAATGTGGTCATCTTCTACGTTGACGACTATGATTTCGATGATGTGGCAGAGGGATATGATCTGGCACAGTACCCCTCAAAACCGCTTGCAACAGGCGGGGAATTTCAGATTGTTGTAAGCCCCAACATCGACGAGCTGGCGCGCAGTTCGCTTATTTTTGATTATTTTCATATCACTTCACCGGTGTGTACGCCTTCGCGTTATTCATTGCTTACAGGGCAATATGCCTCCACCGCCTACAATCTGGATAACAATTTTGAGCCTGGCCAAACGGTTCACCTTATCACATGGAACACCATTATTAAGGGCGGACAATACAATATGGCAAAGATGTTCAAGTCTGCAGGTTATGCAACGGGTGTTTTCGGCAAGCTCCACTGCGAGGAGGGGCTGGAGAAACTTCGTGAGGTTCAAAGGAAGTACAAGGATGAAACAGAACTGTCCCCCGAAGCATGGGCCGAGATTAGTTCTGAACATAAAAAGCTTACAGACCACATCGAGGAGTTATATTCCTGGGACAGGGCAGACAGGATCTATCCGGACAATGCAGGATCAAACTATCGTCCAAAACAATTAAAAGTTTTCAATGTTGACTGGGTTACTGAAGGAGCACTCAATTTCATTGAAGAAAACAAAAACGAGCCCTTCTTTTTGTACTTTCCTGTGAACCTGCCCCATTCCGGTCCCGGCAACAGGGGAGGGGCGGCTCACAGACTCAGTGACCACAGCCGCCGCGCCACCTCCGCAGGAATGCTCGATAAAGCCCCGGGGGTGCTACCCGACGTATCCATTCTGCACGAGCAAATAAAAAATGCCGGCGGAAACATCGAAACCAGCGATGGCCTTACGCTCATTGATGCCATGGTGGGCCTGCTCACCCAAAAGCTCAGGGAAACCAATAACTTTGACAACACCGTTTTTGTCTTTTTAAGCGACCATCAGGCCTTTGCCAAGAACACCCCCCATGCCGGTCCGAGAGTTCCGTGTATGATTCGCTGGCCGGACAAAATCAAAAAGCAAAGACGTTCCGGTGCGCTTTGTGCCAACATTGACCTGTTGCCGACACTCGCAGAGATAGCAGGAGCAGAAATTCCGGAAGATGTGAAGGTTAACGGAAAGAGCTTTATGCCGCTGCTGATGGGAGACAGGAAATTCAAAGGACATGAGTCCATCATGATCGAGATCAACTACGCAAGAGCATTGCTCAACGGCGACTATAAATACATTGAGTACTTCGCACCCGATGCGCTATGCGACCTGATAGCCGCCAAAGCCACTTACAAAGACATAAACGGGCCATACAAGGGATTCAAACAGGACTACGATAATGAAACAAGAATATGCTGGTATAAAAGTCGCTACGGAGCAGATAAATACTTTAAAAACTATTTTGACCGGACCCAGCTCTATAACACTGCGAAAGATCCTTTGGACGAGATTAACCTGGTGAATAATCGGAAATACAAAGCTGTAGCTGAGGAAATGCGCAAAGAGCTGACATCTGAAATTGAAGTCCTCAAGAAACAGCAACTTTTAGAAAAGTTATAAACAAAGCTCAAAGAAATGAAAAATAGAGATTTGAATTACAGATTATTAGCAATTCTGTTAGCAGGTCTTATTTGTTATAACAATCTGCAGGCTCAACAAGCAAATGCCCATAAAATTGATTTGTCCGGAACCTGGCAATGCAGACTTGATAGTGCAAGGGTTGGAATTCAAAACCTTTGGTATCTGGAAAACATAAACCAAAACCAATGTCAGCTGCCCGGCACAACAAATAAAAACAAGCTGGGGAATGCTACAGTGCCTTTGGAGCAATTGGTGGCCAGAAAAACACTTGAGATCCGACCCGACTATGCGTACGAGGGACTGGTCTGGTATCAGCGTGAAATTGAGGTGCCTGAACACTGGGACCACAAACAAATTACTTTGTTTTTGGAACGTTGCAGCTGGGAGACAGGCCTGTGGATCGATTCTGTTTTTGTAGGCACACAATTTAGTCTGGTGGCACCCCATGTATACAACATTACAGATTATTTGCAGCCAGGCAGTAAGCATATGCTCACACTCACGGTTGATAATTCTGTGAACAAGCGGCCTTCTGTTTTTCTGCCTGATGCTTCCCGGGATCTCATAAATCTACGTGGGCTCCAGATGGCCGGTACAACTCAAACCAACTGGAACGGGATTATCGGGCGACTGGAAATCATGGCCCATGAGCCTGTATGGATTGAAAAGTTAAAAACAATCCCCAATATAGAAACAGGGACGGTCAAAGTGGAATTGTCCATAAACAATACAAGCGGAGGGGGAATTGAAGCCGAACTTGGACTATCCAGTCAACTGAAAAAAACAGGTACTTCAGATGAAGCAAGCGCGAAGTGGAAGCTTCAGCTGAAAAATGGCAGTAGTAAACATGTGGTAGAGCTGAAATTGGATAAGCCACTTTTATGGGATGAGTTTGAACCACACGTGTATCAACTGGAAGCCTTGTTGAAATCGAAAACGAATGCAGTTACCCATATTGACCGGGAAACGACTGTTTTTGGAATGCGGGAGATTGGAACAAAAGGGACTCAATTTACGTTGAACGGCAATGTCGTTTTTCTCCGGGGCAATTTGGATTGTGCGCAATTTCCATTGACGGGCTACTCCAGCATGGAAAGGGAGTACTGGGAACATTCTTTGGGTACTCAAAAAGCTTATGGGCTTAACCACGTGAGGTTTCATACCTGGTGTCCGCCGGAAGTGGCTTTTAGGGTAGCAGACAGCCTGGGGATGATCCTGGAGCTTGGCATACCGGATTTAAAAGCGACAGATACTTATAGCATTGAGAAGCAGAAGCAAGAACTTTTTCGTGCTGTGGATACCTATGGCAACCATCCATCATTTTGCCTCATGTCTATGGGCAATGAAGATAAAGGGGAGGTTTTGAAAGTTTCGCATGCCAATATGCAAATTGTACGGGACTACGACAGTCGTTTCTTGTATACTTCAACAAATAATATGATCGTGAGCGGCACCAGGGATGAATTTAGCGATGATTATTTCCCTTCAGCCTGGGGAACAGCCGGAACGAGGGAAGCTCCTCTTTGCGGAATTATCTGGGGAGGACACAGTCCGCTTGACAAGTCTCATTTCTGCATGGAATCACCATCCACTACAAGGGATAACAGGAAGTTTATAGAGGGAATCTCCCGTCCCATACTTACGCATGAATCAGGGCAGTGGCATTCATATCCCGATATTTCACGGGTCGAAAAATATACAGGTATACTCCGTCCCGATGCTTATGATATTACCCGGAAATCACTGGAAAAACATCACCTCCTGGCGCAGGCCAAGGATTTTGTGAATGCTTCCGGGCAGTTAAGCCTGATACTCTACAAAGAAGAGATTGAAATGAACCTGCGTACGCCCGATTACGGAGGCTTTCAATTATTGGGATTGTACGATAATTATGGCTGGGGGCTTTCTTTGGTGGGCATACTCGACGAGTTCTGGGATTCGAAAGGCTGGATTACCCCTGAGGAATTTAGAAGATTCAATTCTGCTACTGTCCCTCTGCTCCGCATGGAAAAAAGGGCATGGACTACTGCTGAAGCATTCACAGGAATAGTTGAAATAGCCCATTACGGCAAAGCAGCGATTAAGAATGCAAAGCTGATTTGGAGATTGGAAGATGAGAAAGGCAATGTTGTTAAAAACGGCAATTTTCCAAAGTTCAAAATCCTTCCAGGGCAACTAAATGCTGTTTCAAGCCTTGAGATTCCATTAAACGATTTACAGGCACCTGCTAAATACAGGGTTAAAGTTCAATTGCCAAATACTGAAATTCGTAACGACTGGGATATCTGGGTATATCCGGGCGAATTGGAAGAAGCAGAAAACAAGGCAGTAATTTTAAGTCGTTGGGATGATAGGGCAAAGGATGCCCTGGATAAAGGTAAAAGTGTTTTATTACTGGTACCACCTGATCAAATCCCGAAAGCGGTACCCGGTGTTTTCACGACAGCCTTCTGGGGCCCTGCGCTTAAGAACAAGCAGCCTGGTACTGAAGGAATATTGTGTGACCCCAGGCATCCGGTGTTTAACTATTTCCCAACCACATACCACACCAATTGGCAATGGTGGGATTTAATACAAAACAGCAGTGCAATGGTGCTTGACGATTCTCCTGCCGATTATCGACCAGTGGTTCAGGTAATACCTAATTTTCTTGAGAATCAAAAGCTTGGAATGCTTTTCGAAGCAAAAGTGGGTAATGGAAAACTGATCGTTTGTTCAATAGACCTGGAAACCAATATCGATAAACGAATCACTGCGCGGCAGTTTAGGTATTCTTTGATAAAGTATTTAAATTCAGTCGATTTTATCCCGGGCCGGCAGTTGGAGTCAGTAGTAATAGACCGGATATTTAAACAGAACCGATAAAATATGAAAACTATCCCTATCACAATCAATGTACTCGCAGGCCTCCTGTTACAGTTTGCACTTGCAGCCTGTACAGCTGAAAAACCTGGCCCACCCAACTTCGTGGTTATCATTGCAGATGCCTGGTCCACTGACAAACCGTGGAGAACCAGTAACCAGCCAGATCCGGCCCTCTCAAGACACTCAAAAGAAGATAGTAGAACTAATTATGGATCAGTATCATAAGCGTTTCTTTGCCGAAAATTCCAAGCGCAATCCAAAGATCTCCGAGAAGATCAGGAGTGTGTACGAACACCGGAATACCCATATGCCCACCCTCGTTTACACGATGAGCTATTGGATGGATGGAGAGAACCCGGAACTCATACCTTCCGGTTATTTTGATAATCCGGCAGTGATGACACAGTTCCAGGTAGACAGGATGAAAGACCATCTGGAGCGATTTGAGGATGACTTTATTCCATTTTTATTCCCCTGGTTTGGAACGGGGGTAGTGCCTTCTGCCCTGGGTTGCAAGATTGTATTCAATAAAAACCAGGATCCCACAACGGGGAGTCCGGCCATTCAGGATGTTTCAGCGATTTCCACTTTAAGAAGACCAGATTTTAATAAAGATGGATTAATGCCAAGGGTGTTGGAGGCCATCGACTACATGAGGGAAAACACAAATCTCCCGATAAGCGTCACAGATCCACAGGGACCCTTAAACATAGCATTAAGTATTTGCGGGGTTGAAAACCTGTTTACCTGGATGTGTACCCATGCCAGCGAGGTGCATCAACTGATGGATTTTTGTGCGGATGTTTTGATCGATTGGACAAAGATCCAGAAAGAACATGCCGGACAGGAATTGAATTCAGGTGCATGGCCTCATGGAATTTACCTTCCTGAGGGATATGGGGGTGTGTGGTTAGCCGACGATGACTGTACTCAGATCTCTGCTGAAATGTATAAGGAGTTTGTTGTGCCTTACAATTCAAAAGTATTGAAGGCTTTTGGTGGGGGTACAATTCATTTCTGCGGAAGTGCAAAACATCAGATTGATAATTTTTTGGAAACCGATGGGCTTAATGGCATCAATAATTTCTGCATGGGAGACTTTGAGCAAATCTATGAGATGCAGGAGAAATTTGAGGATAAATTGGCCTTGATGGTTTGTGACTTTACTCCTCTGGAAATTGAAAAGTTTTATACCAGTCTTTTTGAAAAATTGAAATCCAAAGGTACCATCCTTGCATCTTATGTGTCCGCCGGATATGCCCTTCATAACGGCCGTTACGAAATTACTGACAGAAACCCTGAAGAAGTTTCATCAGAAGTTTACAAAATATTTAAAGGTGGAGTTAAACCAAGTTGAATTTTTAAAACTATTAAAATGAAATTCAAATATTTGAATTACAGATTATTAACAATTCTGGCAGCAGGTTTTATTTGTTATAACAATCTACAGGCTCAACAAGCAAATATCATTTGGATAATGGCAGAAGATATAAGTACAGAGCTTTCCTGTTACGGACATCCTGCTGTTAAAACTCCGAATATTGATGGTCTTGCTAAAAATGGCATTTTATATCAAAATGCTTTTACAACAGCTTCATCATGCACTCCATCAAGAAATGCCATGCTGCTTGGTGTATATCAAACCAAAACAGATACACAGGATCAACGTATCCGCGATAAAGAATTACCTGAGGGTATTGTTCCCTTTACCAAATTATTGCGGGAAGCGGGGTATTTTACTGCCCTGGGTTGTGGTTATGCTGGTAAAACCGACCATAATTTCAATTACGAGACTCTTCCCGGTAAATCCAAAGATTATCTGTTTGATGGCAAGGACTGGGAAGACAGAAAAGAAGGTCAGCCTTTTTTTGCACAAATAACTTTAAATAAGTCTCATAGACTGGGAGGGGAAAACAAGGATTGGATAAAAGTTTCCCGGGAATCAAAACATCCCGTTAGTCCTGACGAGGTAGTCCTGCCTCCTTATTTTCCTGATCATCCCGTTTGTCGATTAGATTGGGCGCGGTATCTTGACGCTATTGAGTTTGTGGATGGTCAGGTAGGTGAAATTATTACTCGCCTGAAAGAAGAAGGGATATTCGAAAATACGGTCATCATATTTATAGGAGATAACGGGCGTTGTCATTTGAGGGGAAAATGCTGGCTTTATGAGGGCGGTATTCATGTTCCAATGATCATTCGTTACCCGAAGTTATTTGAAGCCAATACTCAAAGCAATGAATTAATTAGTGCCATTGATATTACGGCTACCATCCTTGATTTAGCCGATGCTGAAATGCCCGATTACCTGGATGGAATATCCATTTTGGACGAAAACAGGGACGAAAGGGAATATATTTTTGCAGCAAGAGATTTGATAGGTGAAGTAATGGATCATATAAGATGTGTAAGAACAAAGGACTTTAAATATATCATGAATTTCACTCCTGAAAATGGATATTATGAATGCAGATATGTACAGGATAATCGTCCAATGTTAAAGATAATTGAAGATCTACATAAAGAAGGAAAGCTTACGGATGCTCAAAAATTGCTTCTTGCCAGATATAAGCCGAAAGAAGAACTATATGATTTAAAAAATGACCCTCATGAGATAAATAATCTGGCTGAACATCTTGATTATGCTGACAAAAAAACAGAGCTGAGGCATATATTAATGAATTGGCTTATAGACTCAAACGACACGGGCTTGAAGGGACATCTGCCATGGCAATCAGCAAAAACTAAATATTCCGTCTCAACCGAATGATTCTGTCAAGGAGTTGAATGACTCGCAAAGTTCCCATATTGGGAATTTACTGTATATTTGTATCAAGTCTCCGTGCTTATGAAGAGAATAATTGCAAAAAGTACATTAAGAAAGTTCTGGGAAACGCATGCAGATTCTGAGCAGTATTTAAAAACCTGGTACGATACAGCTAAAAATATGGAATGGAAAACCCCAAATGATATTAAAGGTACGTACGCTAATGCAAGTATATTAAAGAACGGAAGAGTTGTATTTAACATTAAAGGAAACTCTTACAGGCTTGTTGTTAGATTCAATTTTGAGAAGCAATGGGTATTTATACGTTTTATCGGCACGCACGCTGAATATGACAAGATTGATGCAGATACAATTTAATTAATGAAGGATGGATATTAAACTTATCAAGACAGAAAAGGATTACCAGATAGCATTGGAACAGTTGGATAAGGTCTTCGATGCAGCTGAAGGAACTCCTGATAGTGATCAGGCTGATATTCTCGCATTACTTATCGATGAATATGAGAATATTCATTATCACATAGAAGCACCAGATCCAATCGAAGCAATTAAGATACGGATGGAAGAAATGCAGCTAAAGCAAAAGGATATTGCAGCAGCATTGGGTGGCAAAAACAGGGCTTCTGAAATCCTTAACCGAAAAAGGAAACTGACAGTGGATATGATCAGAAATCTGACAGAGAGTTTAAACTTATCGGCTTCCCTTTTAATTAAAGATTACAAACTGTCTTCATAAACAGGTTTATATAATAGTTTACAAGCTAGAAGTGAGTCGCCAGTTCTGATGGTGGCGATCGACCAAGAGGGCTGTTCAGTATATTCTGTCTCAACCGAATGATTTTGTCAATGATTTGGATGATGGTGGTAAGCAGATGTATGGGCGTTGTCATAGTTTTATTCTGCCTCTAAATCCCAGATATGGACCGAAGATCATTTATTGTAACAGCAGGTACGGGTGCATTAGCGGCGGGTCCGATGAGTAATTTGCTCGGTCGGGTAGTGAATGTGCGTAAAGAGACCGGGCGAATCTCAAGGATGAATGCTAACACTGCAATCGCCATGTGGGATTTCAGCTGGATTTTGCGCCATCACCCCGGCGGCTCCTTTGAAAACTGGGAGCAGGTGCTCGAGGGGCTTGCCGAACGTGGCTACGATTCCATACGAATGGACTGCATGCCGCAGTTTGTGGCATCGGATACGAATGGCCTGCTGCAGGAGGAATTCCAATCGGTCTTTAAACCCCGCAAAAGGCCTGTTATGTGGGGCAACGACGTAAGCATGTCCTTCCGCCCGCGGGAAGCACTGCTGGAATTTCTTCCTCTCTGCAGGAAATACGGAATTAAAGTCGGGCTGGCTTCCTGGTTTATGAGACACGGAACAAACCGCACCGCTATTTTCCAGGAAGAGGGTGGATTGCTCCGGGCCTGGTTTGAAACCCTGGCATTTCTGGAGAAAAACGGGCTGCTCGACCGGAATATCATGTACGTAGACCTGTTGAACGAGTATCCCGACTGGCACGGTTACGACTGGCTGAAAAACCAGCGCGATAAGCGCTCCGACCTCAAACAGTTCAAGGCGGATAATCCCGATGCGAATATGCCGGACCTTGAGGCTGTTCCGGACGGAAGGAATAACCCGGTGGAAAAAGAATTCTATAACGGTTTCGTCCGCCATCTGGTCCGCGAGGTGCGGGAAGCGTACCCGCAATGTGATTATTTTGCTTCCATCTCATCGTCTTACGGACATGTGGATATCTCGGAGTT
>CAZURA010000136.1:0-14544 GCA_964622985.1 uncultured Bacteroides sp.
CAGGGATGGGGAGAACGGATTTCTTATTCCTTTGTTCGACTTCAAATTATTCAGGCAGAAGTTAATTTCACTGATGCAGGACGATGATCTCAGGAATAAGCTTGCAAGCCGTGCCACAAAAAGCGTGGAAATGTATAAGAGCGATGTGATCGCTGAGTCATTTTACCATTTCATTTGTCAACCTTGATATCGGTCAAGCAGATCTTTTTTCCAGGATGAATGTATTGTTTATTACGATAGCCTGGCCATCACCTGGTGTTAGAAATATCTACACAGACCTGATGGATGAGTTTGTCTTAAGAGGGCATAAGGTCTACGTGGCAGGAACGCCATATCCACAACAGCAGACGGATATTGAGCTGAATGAGGAAAACGGAATCCAGGTATTGCGTGTTCAGTCCGGAAAGATCAGGAAAGCTTCTCCTTTACGAAAAGCCATATCGCTGCTTACCCTGGGAAGAATCTTACATCACGGTATAGAGAAACATTTTAATGGGATCCGTTTTGATCTGATTCTCAGTCCCACACCCCCGGTTACCTTATCCTCGTTGTTCCGGAAATTAAAAAAAGAGCATCATGCCAGCTTCTATCTGTTGCTTAAGGATATCTGGCCTCAGGGTTCAGTGGACCTAAAGGTATTACGTAAATACTCCCTGCCCTGGATTTACCTAAGGAGACACGAGAAACGGACCTACAGGGCAGCAGATGTTATTGGTACCATGTCTCCGATGAATGTGGAATATCTGCTGTTAAAAAACGAAAATATACCACGTTCAAAAGTAGAAGTCTGTCCCAACTCGATCCGGCCGTCGTCCATTGCACGCTCCGATGAGCATAGGGAGGTGCGAGAGAAATACGGAATTCCACCGGATGCATGTGTTTTCCTTTTCAGTGGTAACCTGGGCAGAGGCCATGGGCTTGGTTTTCTGATTGAAGCCATTAAAGAGCTTGCCGATTATCCCAAAGCATTCTTTGTAATCGGGGGATCGGGAACACACTTTAATATGCTGAAAGAGGCGTTCGATACTTTTCCCACGAACAATGTTTTTCTATACAGTTGGTTGCCCAGAAGAGAATTTGAATTGATGCTGCAGACCAGTGATGCGGGATTGATCCTCCTGGACAAGTTATATACCACTCCGGAATTTCCTTCCAGATTACTCAGTTATCTGGATTCGGGAATGCCCGTACTATGTGCTATAAATAAGGACACAGACATAGGTTCTGTGGTGGAGGGAGCTAAATGTGGCACATCGGTCCGTCACGGGGATACAGCCTCGTTTGTTAAGGAGGTAAGATATTATTCGGAAAATATAGCCGAGAGACTAAAAATGGGTATTAACGCCAGAAAGCTGCTTCAGGAGCACTATACTGCGGATATCGGCTATAACATTATCATGAAGCACTTTGATGTGCCGTAAACCAGTTTTTCGCAACCGATGAATTTGTTGATCAATTCAGCCTCGGTATTCAAAGGAGGGGCGGAACAGGTTGTTTTGTCTTTTGTGCATGAATGCCGCAATTTCAGCAAGCATACCTATCATGTAGTGGTCGGGCCCTACCTGGCAGCTCAGATAGACCAGCGGGAATTTCCGGAGAATTTCACCTTTCACATCATTAAAAAACGTCCGGCATCCAATATCTTCCATTTTCTGAAAATGATGAAATGGTTCAAAAAGCTGGAAGAAGAGATAGATCCCGATTGTGTGATTGACACAGGCGGGCACGGTTACTGGAGACCAAAATCGCCGATAATCGGGGGATTTAATATGGCTCATTTTATCTACCCGGAATCTCCGTTTTTCAGGCAAATTTCCTTAAAGAAAAGGATTTACTGGAAGATAATGCGCAATATCCATCTCTACTTTTACAACCGGCTTGATGCCATATTAGTACAAACCAATGATGTTAAAAACCGGTTGGAAAAGGCTTTGTCTTCCGGTGCCCCCATATATGTAGTATCAAATACGGTAAACGGATACTTCCTGAACCTGTCGGTTCATCAGAACAAACTGCCTCCCAAACAACCGGGAGAGATCCGGTTATTGACGGTGAGTTCCTACTATCCACATAAGAACCTGGATATTATAAAACCGGTGGTCAGGTTATTGGAAGAAAAAGGATACTTCTCCTTCAGATTTGTGCTCACGCTTCCGGATGATAAATTTCAGGAAGAATTTGGAGCTGCCGGATCCAAAATGATACTTAATGTGGGACCGGTCCCCATTAAAGAGTGTCCATCGTTGTACAGCGAATGTGACTTCATGTTCTTGCCTACCTTACTGGAATGTTTTTCAGCCTCTTATGTGGAAGCTATGATCATGAGAAAACCTATACTTACGTCGGACATGAGTTTTGCCAGGACGATCTGCCAGGATGCTGCGGCCTATTTTGATCCCATGGAGCCTGAGGATATCACGGATAAACTCGTGTCCTTATCCGGGGATCCTGAAAAACAGGACCTGCTGATCAGTAACGGGAATCGTATCATACAATCCATCAATTCACCTCATGAGCGTGCACGGAAATATTTGGAATTTTGCGAAGAGATCTCCGGGTAGAAACTGAAAATTGGTATGTATTCAAAGTATGTGAAAAGAGTATTTGATTTAATTGCAACATTGATCTTTATCATAATACTTTCACCATTTCTGTTAGCGATCACTCTTATTCTGGCCATTGAATTCAAAGGCAGTCCGTTTTTTATCCAGTGCCGCCCGGGATTCAGGGATAAACCTATCTATGTTATTAAGTTCAAAACCATGACGGATGATAAGGACGCGGAAGGTAATCTTCTCCCCAATACTATGCGCATAACGAAAACAGGCAGGTTCCTGCGAAATTACTCCCTGGACGAACTGCCGCAGCTATTTAATATTTTAAAAGCAGACATGAGCTGTGTGGGTCCCCGTCCCCTGCTGTTCAAATACATTCCGTTGTATTCTAAAGAGCAGAGCCGCAGGAACCTCGTAAAACCGGGAATAACAGGCATGGCACAGGTTCACGGGCGTAATGCAATCAGCTGGACAAAGAAGTTTGAATATGATATCTACTATGTAGACCATTTATCCTTCATACTTGATCTGAAAATCCTGTATAAAACTGTTAAGACCGTCCTGACAAAAAGCGGTGTAAATGCAGGCGAAACCGTTACTATGCCTCCATTTAATGGTAAAAACTAGAGACTGATGCGACGAATATTATATCTTTTCTATTACATTAGTAAACTGGATCTCCAGACATTCAGATTGTTTCTCAGGCATGTAGGTGAGTCTCATCACAAGCGCAAGATCCATATGTTCTGGGATGTTATTGTTTCCTCGTTAACCTACAATATCTCTTTGCTCGAATACTTTCAGTTCAGGTTTTATGAGTTGAATAAGTCGGAGCGAAGAACATTTGCAGGTACAGGTTATATGTATGAATATCAACTCATCATGAATCCAAAGAAAGCCCGTGCAATTCTGGATAATAAAATGCTGTTTTACAAGAATTACGGGGATTATATCAAACATCAGGTAGCAGATATCCATGAGTTGAGGAGGAATCCAGGAAAGGTACAATCCATAGTAAATAATCGTGCCGGAAAGGTTGTACTGAAGATCTACAATGGAAAGTGTGGACAGCATATTCTGATACAAAGCAGTGAAGAGTTCAGGGATCAGGACCTGCTGAGTTTCATGGAGAAAAACAAATTTGATATTGCTGAAGAGTTCATTATTCAGCATCCTTCATTTTCAGCACTTTCTCCCTCAGCGGTAAATACAGTGAGGATATACAGCCAGCTGAATGGATTGAACCAGGTGGAGATCCTGGGTTGCAGATTGAGAATATCTGTAAACTCCATTGTGGATAACATGGCGGCCGGAAATCTTGCCGCTCCCATAGATGATGCTACCGGTGAAGTAACCGGACCGGGAGTATATGGTGACATTACAAAACTTCCGGAACGCATCCATCCTGTCACCGGCACTCCCATAGTGGGATTTCAGGTTCCTTTCTGGGAAGAGACTTTAGAGATGGTTAAACGGGCTACTTTGGCCCATCCACAAAATCGCTCCATAGGGTGGGACATAGCCATGACGGAAAACGGGCCGGATCTGATCGAGGGGAACCACGACTGGTGCAAGCTGGTATGGCAATTGCCCGTAAACCAGGGGTTAAAAGCTGTGTTGGACAGACATTTGACGGAGTTTCACATTCTTAAATGATATATACTATGAACCGTATTTTAATCACAGGTATTGGCGGACCGACACCCCGTTCCATAGCCAAAACCATCAGAAAGGACAATCCTGATTATGCCATCATTGGAATTGATGCAAATCCCAAAGCACTCGGTTTTTTTATGCCAGGGCTCATTGATACTTATTATGTTGCTCCCCGTGTATCAGATGGATCTTACTGGACTTTTATTAATGATCTGATCGCAAAAGAGCAAATTAACCTGGCTTTTGTACAGCCCGAACTGGAGGTAATCGCCTGGGGAGAGTATTACCGGTCAAACGGATCGTTCCCCTGTCCCACTTTAATCCCCCCGGTAGAACTTGCCCCGGTATTAATGGATAAATCACTCATGTCTGATGTGTTAGAGGACTCTGACTTTATCCCAAGGACAACCACCATCAGTCAAGCTGATAAGGACCTGGATAAAGTAGCAAGCCTGATAGGTTTTCCTTGCTGGATTAGAGCAGTCACAGGGTCGGGGGGACTGGGATCTTTGAAAGTGGAAAACAAAGACAGCCTTAATTCGTGGCTCTTTATTCACAGGGACATCGAAGAATTTACAGTCAGCGAATTCCTTCCTGGACGTCATCTGGCTACCCAGATGCTCTACTACAATGGAGAGTACATCAAGGGTGCTTCCCTAGAGTGTGCTGAGTATGTAATGGCCAGCATCGCGCCCTCGAAGGTGACGGGAAATACTTCTTTCGGGAGGCTTCTTAACGAAGACAGGATATTGGCCTTCTGTGACGATTGCCTCCAGTATATCGGTGATAAGTTAAATACAAAGCTCCATGGAGTATTCAGTTATGACCTGAAGGAGGATGCTGAAGGGAACATGAAGGTGACAGAGATCAACATCAGGCATATGGCCTATACAGGAGTGATGGCCGATGCCGGATTCAACCTGGTTCAGGACTCCATCACAATCCTTCTGGATGGAGGTGCGGAGCATATTGAAAGAGCACCATTTTTCAAATACGACAAACCTTATGTATTTCTCAGGGATGTGGATATTGAGCCAGTCATATTAGAGAGTGAGCTTGTTTTCCCCAAGCTGCAGACTTAAAATCAGTATTGATTAAGCCGAGGGAAGTTATTACATCATGAAGATAGCGATACACAGTTCAGGCAGCAGAGAATTCTTTAGCGAGCAATGGATTGATTGTTGTAAAAGAAAATCCATCCCTTATTGTGTAGTAAACTGTTATGATAGTGATATTATCGAACAATTGGAGGATTGTACGGCATTGATGTGGCATTTTCATCATCTTAATGCAAAAGATGTGAAGTTTGCGAAACAATTGCTTTACTCCTTACAGTGTGCCGGAAAAAAGGTATTTCCGGATGCAAACAGCATGTGGCACTTCGATGACAAAGTGGGTCAAAAGTACCTGCTCGAAAGCATCGGGGCCCCTCTGGTCCCATCGTACGTGTTTTATACCAAGAAGGAGGCTCTGAAGTGGATTGAGAGGACCACTTTCCCGAAAGTGTTTAAACTGCGCACGGGAGCGGGTGGAAGAAACGTGAAGTTGATAGAAACAAAAAAACAAGCCAGGAAACTAGCACATACTGCATTCGGAAGAGGTTTCAACCGGATGAACCCCAGAAGTGATCTGAAAGAGAGATGGTATAAGTACGGAAAAGGGGATACTGATGATGTGGATGTAGTCAGAGGACTGGGCCGGTTTGTATATCCATCCTATTATGCCAGAATGATGAACAGGGAAAGAGGTTATATCTACTTCCAGGACTTCCTCCCGGATCTGGGATTTGATATTCGGGCAAAGGTACTTCAGGACAGATGCTGGGCATTTAAGAGAATCGTTCGGGAGAACGATTTTAGGGCATCTGGGAGTAATCAACTTGTCTTCTCAAAAGACACAATCCCTGCTTCTCTGATAAAACTATCCTTTGATCTAGCGGAACGTCTCAAGTTGCAATCCGTTGCGTTTGATTTTTTAACTGACTCACAAGGAATACCATCTCTGATTGAATTAAGCTATGGGTTTGGCTATGATGAGGAAGAAAATACGGGATACTGGGACAGGGATCTGAACTGGCACGAGGAAAGATTCAATCCTTTTGAAAGGATGGTAGACCTGGTGGTACAGGACTCTATATAAACTCACAGCTTTAGAAATCGTCTGGCCATAAAACTATCATCCAGGGAGAGAAAAAACGTGTAAAGGCCTTGATTAATATGGGAGAGATCAAATTGTTTCGATAGCTCCTGTTGCAACATAGTACTCCGAAATACCACCTTCCCTTCCAGGGACACTATGCTTATTTCACCGGACGATGTCAGGGGCTCGGTGGTTAAGAATGTGAATTTCCCATTGTTCGGATTGGGATAGAGCAAAATGGCTTCTGCACTTGCAGAGTCAGGCATGACAGTTATCCTCACCAGGGAGGAAGTGGCCCTGGCATTGTCATTATCTATAGCCACAGCCCTCAACAAGTGTGTACCCAACGGAGGATAATTCCACGTCAGGGTCCATGGTTCAGACAAGACAACGTAGACCAGACTATCTCCTATATGTACTTCCACTTTGCTGATTGAACCGTCCGGGTCAGAGGCATTTACAGTGATGGTGACTTCCGTATTGAAGGAACTACTTCCATCATGCGGGGAGACAATTTCAACGAAAGGGTAGCTGTTTGTACTACCCGGTTCATCTTTCCTCTCCAGCGCCCCTACATCAGGTCCCTCTCCGTTAAACTTGGATTCCACATCAATTCCTGCATCGATGAGTCCTGATCCCGGGGAGAGCTCCAGAAATCCGTTCAGATCAGGAAGTGTACCATCCGGAAGCCTCTCTCCAACCAACCGTACAATAGCATCTGCGGAATCGACGCTCACGAAATCGTCGTTGGTAATGGTATAGTTCAGATCCCATGAATTGTTTGAGTGGGTATAGACTGCATCATTTGTGACTTTCAGCTCCAATTCATTATCGTAGGAAAGATTATTCTTGAAAATCCGGGTCCGTTCCCGGCTGTTTGAGCTGGAAGTGTTGTAAATCACCACTCCTCCCTGAAATTGTCCCCCCTGAAAACCTCCTCCCCAGAAGGGAAAATACCCATTGTGAAAGATGGTATTATTGTAGATGTGCATGCCAACGGCCATATGATCGTTGTCATTTGTTGTGATACCGGAGGATCTGTTAAATACTGACAGGCAATGCATTAACTTTCTTCTGATCCCAGAGTAGGGTTCATAATTGAGAGTCAACTTAAACCCATGACCTCCCCCCTGAAGCATGCCGTTGAGCATGGCCCAGCAACCGATATATTCAACATAAGCTTCTGTTCGCATGGCAAATCCCTGGTCACCGCAAAACCAAGCCCTGCAATCCTGGTATAACACAGAATCTGTATTGCTTTTCAGATTAATGGCCGAGAATCCGGATCCTCTGTTCCCCGGTAACTGGGGATCAATGGCAAATGAATCGCAACAATGGTATGCATCACAATTCATGTATAGGACATTATGTCCTTCACTGTTCTCAAATCCTATCCCATGCACGTTGTGAACAGTACAATCCTCGTATATATTCCCTGTACCCTGGTAATTTCTCCAGCCAATGGCTGAAACTGATACACCCTCATATCCACCTTCCAGCGACCATACATTTCTTACTGTCAGGCCTTTAAAATGAGAATATACCGTTTTAGCTGCATTGATGCCATAATGTGAATTGCTGGTGGGAGTAACTCTGTCGCAGTCCAGGATCGGTTTCTCTCCCGGGTACGCCCAATAGTGAATTAACTTCCCTTCCGTTCCGCTTCTGCCTATTCCATATCCGAATCCGTTCCCTCGTAAATAGGCTTGTTCCACATTAATATCCTTGTAATAGACCCCGCCTCTGAAATAGACGGTATCGCCAGGCATTACCAGGGGAGAGTTAAACCCTTTTCCCCAGGATTTCCACGGATTGCTTTTATTGCCGGTCCCGGAATCATCTCCATCCGGCGACACATACCATGTGTTTTGGGCGTTCAACTGACTTACGACACTTGCTATCAGAATAATGGCAATCCTTCTCATAAATAAGTCTTCTTATTTGCCATCCTCACCATACGTATGCAGACCCCAACCTGTGGATACATCTCCGTATAATACAGCTCCTACCTGCCAGGATCCGTGTTGCCTGACAGTTTCAGTATAGGAACCAGCATTCCAGGTGGCAGAAGTGGACAGACCATATTCGTAGGCACTTCCCAGGACTGTACCGTAATTTAGCCTTCCACATGGAATAAAACTTTCTGTATCGATGAAATCCGGATTCACTACCACAGAATGCTGATCATAGCCCAATGCTCTCCATTCTGTCCAGGATAGCGTCTGTCCGTTATACTGGAAAATGGGTTCATGGTTTGGTCGATTCTCACAATAGAACACATTGTAATCGCTCTCAAAACCCTCGGTGTCCATTTCCGATGGAGTATCATCCCCTGGACTTCCAAGCCTGATCGCATGGATGTTTGCGTTTACAGTATAGAAAATATTGTTCTTTACCTTGATGTTCTTAGAAACTGGGATGGTAGTGAGTCCCCCGGTATCACTGGATTTTACCGAGAGTATATACAAACCCTCTTTACTGTTGAAGAATGTATTGTTGTATATCCTCGTTCCGTCGAATCCTTTTTCAACTATTGAATACCGGCAATCTTTGAATATATTGTAACATATACCTCCGGATGTATTTACCATAGACTCCCCGTCATTATACCCACCTTCATGTACAATACCGTACTGACAACTATCAATGTAATTGTATTTAATATCGTAGTTTACGTTATACCCTACCATTAGACCGTGAATGGTCCCGTCACTATCCCAGAGCAATTTATTTCCATGTATCTTTGCACCATCCAGATTGTGTGCGGTCCCCATTAAGTTATCATCTCCGGCTTGACAGACAAATCCGGATGAGGATACAGATAAGAGATTGTTGTTCCTGAAAGTCAGATCTGTTCTTTCACTCCTCGGTATATTATAACCCGCTCGTGTTGTTAACACAGCGTCCACACCTTCAATGATCAAAACTACCTGCGCATCCACATGTGTAACCAGAAGAAACGAAAATATCAAGAGGATTTGCGAAACGGAAATCTTGTACTTCATCTGCCTACTCTAAGTAATAGTTTAACAATGATCCAATTAATAAAGTAATATACGGAAAATAGTCGCAAGGGTTCGAAAAAAGGGATATGAAATTAAATACAAATATGTTATTCAGTAATGTGTATCCCTATGACGATAAAAGCATTTTCTGTAGAAAAAACTGCCGATATTGGCAAAATAATATATAAATTCAGTGATCTACCTGGCTATACAAGATGAAAAAATCAAATTCCCGTATCTACCTGTCAAGTCCTCATATGTCTGGAGGAGAGATGGAATATATTAAAGAGGCTTTTGAGCAAAACTGGATAGCACCCCTGGGTCCAAATGTGGATGCATTAGAAGAATCTCTCGCTCAATATTGCGGTATTGGACATGCAGCAGCATTAAGCTCCGGAACAGCAGCCATACATCTTGCTTTGATTATGTTGGGAGTGAAGAAAGGAGATGTGGTTATAACTCCTTCATTTACTTTTTCAGCCACTGCCAATCCCATCGTATATCAAGGCGCTACTCCCGTATTTGTTGACAGTGAACCCGGAACCTGGAATATGGATCCGGACCTGATCGAAAAAACCATTAAGGAGAGGCAAGACAGCGGGAAAGAAAAACGTATCAAGGCGATTATTGTAGTTCATCTATATGGTATGCCTGCCAAGATAGACGAGATCATAGCAATAGCTGGAAGATACAATATCCCGGTTATTGAAGATGCTGCCGAAGCCTTGGGCGGCCGTTACAAGGGCAAGCCGGTTGGTACTGCAGGTAAATTTGGAGTGTTATCTTTTAACGGGAATAAAATAATAACCACTTCTGCAGGAGGAGCCCTTATTTCAGATGATGAGGAACTCATCTCAAAAGCCCGATTCCTGGCTTCTCAGGCACGGGATAGAGGTGTACATTACCAGCACAGCCAAATTGGGTATAATTACAGGATGAGTAATATCCTTGCAGGTGTTGGGCGAGGTCAGATGGAAGCAATAGATAACAGGGTAGAGACACGAAGATCGATCAACAGATGGTACCGGGATCTTTTGTGTGATTTTCCTGGTATAACCTTTCACACGGAACCCTCGGAAAAGTTTTTCTCCAACTATTGGCTCACCTGCATTTCTATTGATCCGGAAAAAACAGGCACAGATCGAGAGAAACTCCGGTACTCTTTGGAGGAAGCAAATATTGAAGCCAGGCCACTCTGGAAACCCATGCATTTACAACCTGTGTTCATTGATTATCCTGCATATTTGAATGGCACATCGGAGAACCTGTTCAACAATGGGCTTTGCTTGCCTTCAGGTTCCAATTTGACAGACATGGACTTAGACCGAATAGCAATGGTACTTCACAAGAAATTTCACAAATGAGATGAAGAAATTCTGTGGGATTGTTCAGTTTTTAACATTTCCTTCTGTAACGTCAATGACGTATTGTGCAAACAGGGGTGCAAGTTGCCCGGCAAATTGTTCATTTGGATGAGAATTGGTGGGAGATACAGCATTCTTTTCTGCTAAATACACCCCCCCTTCAGTCAGATATTTATAAAAATCCCAGATGTAGATATTGTCACCTTTCTCATCCCATTTATTCAGAATCCACTTGTAGAATTCATTTGCCCGTTGTGCCGATTCAGGAGTTATGTTGTTTTTCACCGATACGGCAGGGGTCCAGAGTATGAATTTATTACTGGGAAATTCGTGCATCTTAGCCTTGAGTGCTTCATACTGTAATTTATAATTTTCCAGTCTTTTCTCTTCTGAATCTATATTGGGGGCTCCTGTGTCCTCCAGTATTTTACTCACTGGAAAACAATGCTTAAAAATGATGGTTCCATACTCTTTTGACAATATCTCTAAAGTGGGTTGCTCCATGTAAGGTTTTTCTCCTGCATTTTTTACCCAGATGTTGTAATAATCATATGGGTAGTTCTTCCACCCATAGGGAGTTCTGGTTGGAAACTCTTGTGAATGAAAAAGAATTTTCTTCTTATTTTTTCTGTTATACCTCTTAATGTAGGTTTTTGTATCGCTTTTTTTCAGGTATTTAGTAATGTAGCGATTGGTATGTCCACGAATGACTACTTCTCCCGTACTATGATGAAGAAAGATGATTTTTTCCATTTGATCCCGGTTTGAATTACAACTAATAAAGAAACACATTAACAATAAAACAGGTATAGTTCTCATTGTGCTAATTTTTGAAATGTTTGATCACATGCGGCTTTTTCTCAGGATCAGTCATTTTCACCGTGGGTATACGACCCGGATTGTGCCTGTACATCATTCTTTGTGCACCCATTTTCATAATTACAGTGGCCGGATTACCACAAATCACTGAATTTTCCGGGATATTCCCCCTGACCACGCTGCCGGCTCCAATGATGCAATTATTTCCAATGGTGCTATTGGGGAGAATTGTACAGTTGGATCCAATGAAGACATTGTTCCCTACTATAATCTTGCCGAAAACATCATCCTCAGGGAACTCATCCCGGAAACACATGATTCCTGCATCATGAGTAATAAAAAGGGTTCCACTGGCTATCCCCACATGATCACCGATTTCGATCAGGTAGGGTTCGGTGGAAAATCCCAGGGTGTCAATCTGACAGTTCTCTCCTATTTTCATTCCCAGCTCCCTGAAGTACTTGACTTTTTTTGCCGAAGTTGATTTTACTAACAGCAATCTGCGAATTCTCTTTTTAAGGTGCTTTATTTTCATGTTTCATTTAATATGCAATGTACATATTTCTGGCAGAATTGAATATGGCAAAAAAAAGTCAGCTTGGGGTAACAATTCCCATTCAATTTCAGGCTACAAATCATCTCCAGTAACAAGTTTGTCAAAAATGAGGGGAAACCACATGCTGTCACTGTTGATTTTTGTAATTTTTATAAGATATAATCATCCCTGGATGGTCCGACCATGAAAGACTTGAATTATTATATAAGAAATAAACTGCGATCCAAGGCGAGGATTGTCTTCAGAAAATACTCTTTACCCAGATGGCTGGTTTTACTGTTTGATGAGAGTACTGTATTCCTCACGTTCATTTTTGCTTACTTGCTTCGATTTAACTTTGAAGCCCAGGTGGTCGATTTTGTGTTGGTTTTCAAACAGTCGCTGGTGGTCCTTACGGTGTTCGGTGGATTTGAACTGGTGTTCAGATCATTTGCAGGTCTTATCAGGCATACAACCATCAGAGATATATTCAATATTACATTAACCACCTCCTTCTCGTTGATATCTCTCCTTATTCTGACCCAGCTATCCCGGCATGCGGGTTTGAATAAGATGTTCAATATCCCTTTGTCCATTCTCCTGATTCACTTCGTATCCATCACGGCTATTCTATTCTTTTCCAGGATATTGATCAAGATGTTCTATGAGATGGTCTCTGTAAAACCAGTAGGGAAAAAGAAGGTGATCATATTCGGCGCGGGGGCAATGGGTGTGTTGGTGAAAAGGGTCATATTGAGTGATCCCACCACCGAGTATCAAATAGTGGCGTTCGCCGATAATAATAGAGTATTGCAGCGGAAAAATCTGAATGGTATACCGGTATTCTCTCCCAGAAATCTTTCCAGGAAGTTCCTGGAAAAGTACGATATCGACACAATGATCTTCGCCATCACGAATTTACCTGCATCTGAGAAAGCAGAGATCTTTCAGTTCGCAGTCAATCTTAATCTGGAAATACTTGAGGTCCCACCGGTAAATAATTGGCTGAACGGACAATTTCATCTGGATCAATTGAAACGGATAAAGGTTCAGGATTTATTATGCCGGGATCCCATCCAGCTGAATATGAAAAATATTGCCGAAGGTCTCCGTGATAAGACCATTCTTGTTACAGGAGCTGCAGGTTCCATTGGTTCAGAGATCGTCAGGCAGTTATCCAGGTTCAGAATTGAGAAGCTGATCTTGATCGACAATGCGGAAACTCCCATGTTCCATCTTGAAAATGAGCTCAAGGAACACTTTGGTTTTGCTCCTGTCACCACCGTTCTTGCTGATGTGACAGACCAGGTCAAGATGGCACGCATTTTCAGGAAATACAAACCGGAAATCGTATTTCATGCAGCAGCGTACAAGCATGTTCCGCTGATGGAAGCTAATCCTGATGAGGCCATCAGGGTCAACGTAGGAGGTACTATGGTGCTGACCAAAATATCCGTGAAATACAGGATCCAGAAGTTTGTAATGATTTCCAGTGATAAGGCTATCAATCCCACAAACGTCATGGGAGCCTCGAAACGCATGTGTGAGCTGATCGTCCGATCCAATTCACTCTGGCCTGACAATGAGACTCAATTTGTGATCACTCGGTTTGGGAATGTGCTGGATTCAAGCGGATCCGTAGTCCCCATATTCAGGAAGCAGATTGAAGAGGGTGGACCGGTTACCGTAACACATCCTGATATTACCCGTTATTTTATGACCATACCGGAAGCTTGCCAGCTCGTTCTGGAAGCAGGGTTTATTGGTAACGGGGGAGAGATCTTTGTATTTGATATGGGGGAACCCCTGAAGATTGATGTGTTGGCCAGACAAATGATCAAGCTTTCCGGTCTTATTCCTGACCAGGATATTAAGATTGAGTATACGGGATTAAGGCCGGGGGAGAAGCTTTATGAGGAGCTGCTTTCTGAGGAAGAGAAGTTACTGCCTACAGATAATCCCAAAATTCACGTTGCACAACAATCCCCGCTGGATCATATTCAGTTGATCTCGAACATTAATGAAATACTTCGTTCGCACCAAACGATGACCAAGATGGATTTGTTGAATTGGATCAAGACCATTGTACCTGAGTATACTACGACTATGACGAGACATACAGTCCCGGTTCAGGAATTGGATAAGGGTCCTGCCGAAGTCTATTCCCAATAAGGTCTTACTTCCGATGTAAAAGCTTTGATTTTGGGTCCTTATTTGACCAATGTTTAACAATTAGTGATAAATCAATAGGTTTATGTTATTGAACATAGCGAATTGATAAGATCATAGATTTTGGGGAATTTGCTGCATTAATGAGTTTATAGCTCGGGTAAACCGTCCTAAAGGATCATTTAATCAAAATGCTTTATTAATAAGGAGTTAGAGCACGTAAGAAATGGTAAATTGAATTTTAATCATTAAAGTTTCGCACTTGTTATCAATGCACATAATTTCAAGAGTTTACAATTTGA
>CAZURA010000137.1:0-14524 GCA_964622985.1 uncultured Bacteroides sp.
GAGGACCTCGAGATAGCCTGCACAAAGATGGCCTGTCCCGGTGGGTAAGAACTTCTGCCTCAGCCAGCCTAAAAGTAGGCCCCAAATTTCGGGAAACAATTCACCCGTAAGAATGCCCTAACCCACTGAAATCAGGGGCTTCACCCGTGGGTTTCACCCGTTGATTTACCCGTGTTCACCCGTGTTCACCCGTTAGCCACCCGTTCGGGGCGACGTGGAACTCACCGGAATTGTTGATGTTCACCCGTTGCACGGGTCCATGCGCGTCATGGCGTGCCTGGCGAGCCCCAAATCGGCGATGTAGCAGCCTCCGGTGGAGCACGCCTGGATTGCGGTAGCGCTCAATTTGTCGTCGGGGCCGCAATGCAGGGTCTGCCCATCGGAAGGCAATTCACGCCGGTGCTCGGGGACCGATTCGCCGCCCGTAGCCTTTGGGGCTTTGTCCATGCACGTGCCCACGGGTGACCAGCGGGCGAATGACCGAAAGAACCTGACTGCAAACTACTTTGTCGACGAGCCTTGCGCAGGTTTCTCGTCGAGGAATAGTGCACGCTACTTTCGGCCCCTTGATAGATATGCGATATTGGACCCGATTTCTCGTCGAGGAAGTATGCAAATTGCTATCGGCGGGGCTGCGACCAGTTTTGGCACACTTTTGGCACTGGTTTCTCGTCGAGGAATCACCCTTTTCCTGCAAACCGACCCGATTCACTCTCCGGTTCTCTGACAGAGCGAGACCTCGGCCAGACTGTCAACAGACCACACCGAGTTGAAGCGTCCTACTTAGCCTTCGGGGCTTTGTCCATGCACGTGCCCACGGGTGACCAGCGGGCGAAAATCATTGTGACAGTGGCGGTGGTGTCGCTTGTCGTACCCGATCGGTTCGGAGGTTTGCGGAATCTGGCAAACCGGATTCGCCGGAACCTCGCATAGGTCGACTTCTGCGAGGTTTTCTCGACGGGAGTTGGCACAAGGAACTGACAGGATTTTGCACGAATGGCAGTCGAGCCACTTGCTCGCGCTCATTCGCCCCGCGTCGGGACGAGAAAAAGTGACGCCGTCCTACGACGCGGCCGGTTGTTGTCGCCCTCGCTGGTCCACCCATGGTCGAAGACTTCTTCGGTTTCGTACGACAAGGCGAGTCGTCATCATCCCCTCAGCTTGCCCCGGGGAGCAAATGTCCGGGGCACCCGAGCGGGCGCGGTCACCCATTCCTTCCCAAACGGCCCCGATAGTCTCTCCGTTTCTCTGACGGAACGAGACCTTGGCCCGCAGGATTTCGGGAACGGGAAGTAAGGCGGGCGGGACAACGGCGGGCGATACCAATTGTGACGGTGGCGTAAGTGTCGCCTATCGAGGAAGTCGTCATGTGGAGCGCAAGGCCCGGGAGCGGAGACCTACCGGACCGACTACCACGAACTTGTCAATTGGGTGGCTTGGGGTCTGCGGGGGAGGTGACTGCCTGCGCGCCTGGAATCGCCCATTTTAAGGGGTTGACAAGCCAGCAATGATAGCCTATAATGGCTAATAGATGTTGGCCAGACGTTAAGATGGGGAGGAGCTTGAACATGTTGGAGTTGACGCAAAGACAGCG
The DNA here is from genome assembly GCA_964622985.1 of uncultured Bacteroides sp. Lineage (GTDB taxonomy): Bacteria > Bacteroidota > Bacteroidia > Bacteroidales. The sequence continues at coordinate 1,595 of CAZURA010000137.1, forward strand.
GGACATCCTGCAATGGATTACGGCCTACATTCAGTCGAACTGGCGGCCTCCCACGGTGGTGGAGATCGGGGATCATTTCGGGGTCAAGGGGGCGAGTGCGTACAACATCGTGCGCGCGCTCATAAAAAAGGGCTACCTCGAAAAAGGCGACCACTCGGCCCGTTCCATCCGTCCCGTGAACCTGGCTTTGGCCTCCGAGACGAGTATCGACACGCGCCTGCGCCGCACCATCCAGGCGAGTGAGTCGATAGCAGGAGTCAGCGGTTTCTCCGGTTCCTTCCACGTGGGCCGAAGGCTGGGTCTCTGCAAGCCCCTGTTCACAGTGGAGATCTGTGGCAACAGCATGGTCGAGGCAGGGATATTCGACGGAGATACCGCGGTGGTCAGAGTACAGGAGAAGGTAGAGGACGGGGACATCGCGGTGGTTTCGGTGGGGTTCGAAGCGATGCTCCGCCGCATCTTCTTTGATGACGATGGGGGGGCGGTGCTGGTGGCCGAAAACAAGGATATCGAGAATCTGACCGTCAGTGCTAATGAGTTGGTCGTCTACGGCAAGGTGGTGGCGGTCTACCGGGAGTTGGAATGAAGCTGTGAGCCGTGCCCAGCAGGTTGGAAGGCTTGCGGCGCACCAGTAAGGAGGACAACATGACGTTTTCAGCGAGACGCTGCAAGGCAAGAAGCAAGTCCACCCACAAACGGTGTCGTCAACCCGCAACTGTGGGCTCCGATTTCTGCCGCCTGCACGGCGGTGTCAGAACGGAGGGTTCCGCAAGAGCGAATCCTGTCGGCAAGCCGAAAGGAACGGAGAAGAGAAAGCAGAAATCTCCCGGCGCACCTCGACAGAACACCAACGCCTTGCGCCACGGGGCGTACAGCCCGAGACTGCTGCCGGACGAGGAGCCGATCTACGAAGAGAAGAGAAAGGCGTTCACCGAGGCGCTCGGCACCGTGGATGTTTTCGACGAGCAGATTGTCCACTTTCTGGCGTTGATCTCGACGAAGGTTGACCAGGCGGTGATGAAGGGAGCCGAGCACGCGGCCTACGGGGGTATGATCAAGCAGATCCTGGATTTGATGAAGGAGCTGAAGGCGACGAGGGCCAGTCGGGACAGGCTCACGGATGGGCAGGGGTTGACCTACGCGGATCTGTTTGCGGCCATGAAGGCGCAGCTTGGAGACGCGGGAGATGATGGGGCCGGCAAGGGGGATGGAGGTTCAGCCACGGAAGTTATGGAGCACGACTGCTCTCGTTGCGGATTCTCGATGGAGCACAAGCAGGAAGAGGCCGGCCGGTGGCGCTGTCAGAACTGCGGGCACGTGACGGACATCGACACTGAGGATAATCAACGGACGCCGTCGGGAGAGACCGATGACGCTGAAGTCGCCGGGGACACCGCGAAGGAGGCAGGCGTTGCCTGACCGCTGAGGAGGGACATGACCATGGATACCATGCAGCAAGCCGATTCGAGCCCGGCCCCGGCGGCGGAGATCAGCGGGGAGATGACGGAGTTCTTCTCTTTCATGTTCGACCCGGTTTCGTGGGGCGAGAAGATGCTGGTCAACCGGGACGGGAGCCCGCGGCGCTACCGGGGCTACCAGGTCCTGGATCTGCGTTGCGAGGACAAGCGGATCGCACACCAGGACGGGCGCTCCGTGGGCAAGACCGTCAATTTGAGCACGCTGCTGTTGTATTTCACTTTCGTGAACCGGGGCAAGTCGGTGCTGGTGGCCGCGCCCTATCAGGGGCAGCTCAATCTGATCTCAGAGGAGGTGGAGTTCCAGCTCGGGCAGAGCGAGATCCTGAGGAACAACGTCGCTCGAAAGCCGGGGGGTGGCCTGCGGATCAAGCACCACCCCTACTTCGAGGTGCGTTTCAAGAACGGTTGCACGATCTACTTCAGACCGGCCGGCGACCACGGTGACGTGTTCCGGTCGCTGCACGTGGATCTGCTGATGGTGGACGAGGCCGCGTGGCTGTCGAAGCGCGCGTGGTCGGCCGTTCGCCAGTGCCTGAATCCGGGGGGCGTGTTCCGGGTCTACTCGACGCCTAACGGCCTGCGCACCTGCCCGTACTACGAGATCACCAACAGCCGGCGGTGGCGCTGCTTCCGTTGGCCGTCGTGGATCACTCCGGACTGGTCGGAGGAACAGGAGAGGGATCTGCTGGACTTCTACGGAGGGCGGAACACGCCGGGGTGGCAGCACGAGGTCGCCGGTGAACACGGCAAGCCCACCTACGGGGCCTTCGACGTCCAACAGGTAATGAAGGCGGTTACGGATTTGCCCGGCTACCGGAGGGTGGACATCTCAGGCGAGGCGCTCGAGGGTCTGGACGATGAGCGGGAGGTGCGCGACCGCCTGGAGACGTTGCTGCTGCTGACGGGCGGCCACGGCAAGTACTGGCTGGGCGGCGACCTGGGCTACACGAGCGACCCTACCGAGCTGCTCTTGTTCGAGGAGGACGAGCACGAAGTGTTGTCCCTGGTGCTGCGAGTGCATGCGGAGCGCGTGGCTTACCCGGTGATTTCGGACCTGATCGCGCTCATCGACCGGGTGTACAACCCGCTGGGGTTGGGCATCGACCGGGGCGGCAACGGCGCGGCGGTGGAGCAGGAGTTGCAGCGGCTGGACAAGTTTCGCGACAACCACTTCACCGGGCGGCTGGTGGGCTACGACTTCGGCGGCTCGATTTCGTTGGGAGAGGACGAGACGGGCAAGCCGATCAAGAAGCGCACCAAGGAGCAGATGACCTCCTTGCTCAACAAGGCCTTGAACGCAGGCAAGCTGAAGTTGCCCAAAGAGGACCCGGAAGTGGAGGACCAACTCTGCAGCCAGACGTACGTGTTGACGGAGCGCAGGATCGTGTACAGCAAGGGGAATGATCACATCGTGGACGCTATGCGTTGCGCGCTGCTGCGCCGCGCCCAGGAAGTCGACCCGGAATACGGCCCGGTGGAGATCACGCCAATTGTGCACCTTCTTCCGATCAAGATTCCCGGATGGTGTTGACCCTCCGCGTTCCGGCAGTCGAAGGGGATGGCAATGAAATCAGGCGACCATGGAGGTCTCACAATAAGGGAGGAGAACGATGAGGACGCGTATGTACTTCCAGTTCAGTGTTACCCTGCTCGGTGTCGAGCCCGCAATCTTTCGCCGGTTCCTGTTGCGCGAGGATGCGACCTTCGAGGATTTGCATCTTGCCATCCAGGATGCGAGCGGCTGGAAGAACTATCAGCCGTATCTGTTCTGGTCCTTGCACGGCAACATGATCGCCCGGAAGGACGACTGGCTTTTCAAGGCCTGGCGCTATCCGCTGGGGAAAGCCGTGCCCCTGGCCTCCTACTTCATGGTCCCCGAGGGCTTCCCCCTGGTGACCCAGTGCGTCTATGAGTACGAGCCGGGATCCTGGTATTGCGAGGTGGTCCTGGAAGATGATGTTCATCTGGCGGAGCGCTTTGCCCGTCGCCTGCTGGCGGGGGCGCGGGCCTTCCCTTTGGAAGGCTGCCGGGGGATGGAGGGATACCGCGCCTGTGTGCAGGTGGCGTGCGATGCCGTGCGGTCAGGTGACCCGGACTACTTGGACGAGGAAGGCTGGATGGATTTCCTCGGCGATTGGCGTCCCGACCGCTTCGATCTAGCGGCCGTGAAAGGGGCCTTTGACTGGCGGCGTCGGCCGCGGCGGGGCGCCGCGCCGCCCCCCGCCTGCATCCCTGGCTTGGAGGACCCGCGGCCGGGCCGCCGTGAGCAGTGCCACTACGTTTCGGAAGACCTGGACGGGCGTTGCGAGAACGAGGTCGTCGAGGGGGACGGCCTGTGTACACCCCATGGCGGCCGTCCAGGGCAGTTGCCTGAGTGGGTGCAGGCGCGGTGGCTCAGGCCCGCAGTGGGGCACTGACCCAGGGAGGGCTGGGTGGAGTCCGCGGAAGACTCGCTGCCGGCGTGCAGGTAGGACGTGCGTCCTCTGGCTGGCCGGAACCGGCCTGATTCCCTTTCCGTTTCTCCAAAAGAACGAGACCTCGCTCCGCAAGCGACAAAGAAAGCCCTTGATGATGTCAGCCCCCGAGGGATGGTTGGGGGGCAGAGAATCGAACTTTGGAGAACGGGGGTAGCGCATGAACAACGAAGACGGAGGCGGGCAGCAGTGGAACAACGGCGTTCTCCGCCAGCTCGCAGAACTGGATACGCTGCCCACGAAGGAGCTGAAAGCTCGCTGGCGCACCCTGTACGGGACGGATCCGCCGCGGTTCAACCGGCAGTTCCTCATCAAGCGGCTGGCATACCGCATCCAGGAAATCGCGTACGGCGGGTTGCCTGAAGAAGTGACCGCCCGATTGAACGAGTTGCTTGACGAGGAAGGGTACGACGAGATCGGCGTCAAGATCCTGGGGAGGAAGCCCGGCAAACGCAACGCCACGGGCCACCCGGTGCCCGGCACGGTGCTGATCCGCGAATGGGACGGCGAGCGCCATGAGGTAACCGCGATGACGAAGGGATTCGAGTATCGAGGAATCCCCTATCGCTCCCTTTCTGCCATCGCCAGGAAGATCCAGGAAGGGGAGGAGGTGTAACACATGAAGCAAACGGAGAGAACCGCGACCCAGGCATACAAGGAGCATGTCGAGCAGGCCCGCCAGCACATGAAGCGAATCATGCAGGGGCTGGGAGAACATATCGCCCGGACTGGCACGACGCCAGCGGGCACGCACAGCGGAGCGGTGCCTGACTATGGCGACGTAGGCGACATTGCACATCTTTGCGAGCTCCTCAAGGAGGCGGCTCGTTTCATCAACAACGAGGGCGAGTAGCCCTCCAACAAGGAGGTGTAGACCATGTCTACCAGCATCAATCTCAAGGACGGAGCAGCGCAGTACATCGAGCACCTGGAGGCCATCGGCAAGAAGCCGTCCACGGTGGGGACGGCGCAGAGGACGATGGATCTGTTCGTCGGGCAGCTGGGCGAGGCCAAGGAGGTCGGCAAGATCCTCCCGGTTCACGTCGCTGGCTTCTTCAAGAGCGAGGCAGCGACCACACTCAAGGGCAAGCCCAGGGCGAAGGCGAGCATCCTCCAGATCCGGCGCATCGTCCGCGGCGCGCTGGTCTTCTGGCACGAGCAGGGGCTACTCGACAACGTGCCATTGCCCAAAACCGAGAAGAAGTTCCTGGAATCGCGCAAGAACGGCAAGGCCCGGGCCGAGGCCAAGGCACGAAGTGCCGATGCGCAGCCCGAGGCGACCGCCGACTCCAAGCAGGAGGTTCAGGAATGAACAAGGAGCGAATGAAACAACTGGATGCCGCAGGCTGGCCAGCCTTCGGGCTCGGCTTCGGCCGCTGGACCCGGCTGCGCCGGAGGGGCAGCGTGATGGTTGGAGGGGAGGTGCTCACAACGCCTGAGTTGATGGACCACGTGGGTGAGTGGGTGTTCGTGACGCTGGGCGGAGAGGTGTATTCCTCCGCTCTGGATCGGATCGCCGAGGCGGCCCCTCGGGGACGGATGCAAATTCCGAACGCGGCGGCGCAATAGGAGGCCGACATGACGACTACCATACGTGCAGGCGATAGGATTCGCCTCATCTCCATGCCGGACGACCCGGACCCGATCCCGGTCGACAGCACGGGCACCATCGAATCGGTGACTGGTGGACCGCTCGGGCAGGTGTGGGTTCGCTGGGACAGTGGGCGCTCGCTCGCCCTGGTTCCAGGAGTGGACCGCTTCGAAGTCATCGAGCGAGGCCCCAAGACCGACGAGCCGACCGGCCCGACTCCAGTGACGGTGCCACCAGCCGTCTACGAGGGCATCATCGCAGCCCGGAAGTCGGGGATGTTTAACATGCTGGATCTGCCCGCCATTGCCGGCCTCACCCGCCAACTCGGCTTCGCCGCCGCCGCCGACTGGCTCAACGACCGCCGCAACCGCAAGGCCTACGCGGAGGGCATCTTCCGGGGCTTCGAGCCGGAGGAGGAGTAGCCGATGGCCGCGCATCTCAAGGTGAGCTACCAGGGACAGTCGTCCCAGCTAGCACTGACGGCAATCGACAGGAAACGCCTGCACAGGTACACAAAGCGAGTAGCGCTGGACGCGGACGGCTACGAATGCGCTACCGCGCTCCTCACTCAGGACGGGTGCTTCCTGTTGACGGCTGGCTCGACCGCGGACTTGTACACCAATGAAAGGGGCGACTCCGTTCCGCGTGCCGATCTGACCTCCGTGGATAGCGACGGGCGTGCACTGAAAACGCTGGCCTCCACTACGGGACGGTCCCAGGAGGTGGAGGGGCCCGTCGCCCCACACGAGTTTCTGGACCACGTCGCGGTGAAGGCATACGCACTGGCCCCGGAGACCCTCTCTCCGGCACTTCAGTCCGCGCTGGCCCGCGGCGTGATCTTCAAGGTCCCCTACCGGCCTCGCAAAACCACCCAAGCCACCGTCGCGTTCCTCCTTGCTAACGAGAGGGGGCTGTTCCTGGTGCAGGCTGACCCCTGCGGATTCGAGTTCGTGGGGCCGGGGCAGCTCCCCGCCGAGACCGACGTCTGGGTCGACCAGGGGGAAGAAGAATTCGATTTCGACCAGCACGAGAGGTGGAACCAATGAACCAACGCAGGATCTGGCTGGCGGACCATCGCGGCAGAAACGCAGTGGTCGCGCTGGCCCCCCGCCGACGTTGCGTAGAGACGCGGTACGCGGACGCCGACGGCTCCCCTGTCTGCTTCTCCCGGGTGGTGAAGAGTACGGACGCCGCCGGGTGGGAACGCCTGCGAGCGCAGCACGGCGACCCGGAGTTGATCGCTCAGGCCCTGCTAACCGGCGATCCCGAGGTGGACGTTGAGACCGTGGGCAGGGAGGTGGGCCCGTGCGACCGAGTGTTCATCGATGGGCAGGGCAAGCCGCTCTACTCGGCCAGTCCGGTGGAAGTGCTCTACGACAGCAACGGCAACGAGACCTCCCGCCACGACCCGGTGAATGTCCCGGCCAACTTGGTTCCCGATACGCCTCCGGTCTGGTCCGGCCGGCTGCTGTCCCGGGATGAGGCTGTGCGGCGGTACGCGTTCACCCGGGTCTGGCAGGCGCGGCACACCAACGCGCTGGAGTATGATTTTCTGCACGGCCTGGCCGCGTACCTCCAGCAGCAGGATAGCCTTGCGCTCGTCGGCTCCGGGCCCCGGGGGACCGGGCCGCTCATCACCGAACGGAACACGACGCCCATGAAGGGTTTCCTGGAGGGGCGCATCCGGGGAGACCAGTACCTGCTCATCCTGCATCTGGCCGCATTTGAACTGCGCCCGCCGGTGGAGAAGGAATGACAGACCAACCTATCATTGAGGAATCGCGCTGGCAGTCCTTCGGGCAGGGGCGCAAGGCCCCAGCCGGAGCGAATGGCGACCCGGCCCTTGCGGCCCGCATCTTGGCCTACAAGCGCAATGTTGCGGGCAGCTATCAGGGGGTGGCCCCCGGCGACATCACGACCGCGCTGCCCCCGGGGCCGTACCTCGTCTCCGAGAAAGTTGACGGAGAGACCTGGTTCCTGCGATACGGCGGAGAAAGCGCCACGCTGCTGTCTCCATCGGGGAAGGCTGTCTCCTGGATCCCCGTCACGGAAGAGGCGGAGAGAATCTGCGACGGCTGGACCGGCCTGCTGGCGGGGGAACTCTACGCTGAAACGAGCAACGGACGCCCCCGCGTCTTCGACCTGCATGCGGCCATGGGCCGCGGAGCCAATGCACAGGTGGGAAGATTGCGGTTCGCCGCTTTCGACATTCTCGATGACGGCTGCACCGATGCCGAATCCCAGGCATACGACAAGCGGGTGCAACAACTGCGGGCTCTTCTGGCTGAAGGCACCCGTGTGCACAGTGCTTCCTTCGATATAGCCGCAGACCCTGCCGAAGTCGTCGCTCTGTTCGAGCGAATCGTTGTTCAGGGGGGTGCCGAGGGTATTGTCGTGCATGCGCCTGGAGGCCGGACGTACAAGGTCAAACCCGAGATCACCGTCGATGCCGTAGTGGTAGGCTACGGAGCCGGCGACAATGGCGTCTACGAGTTGCTCCTGGGCCTGCTGAAACCGGACGGCACCTACCAACTTATCGGCCGCGTGCGGACTGGCTGGAGCAATCGAGAGAAACGAGAACTGGCCGGGCACCTCTCGCAGCTCGAATGCTCCTCGGCCTTCCGCAGCGTCACCGAGCACGGCACGTTGTGCCGGTGGGTCAGGCCCGAACTGGTCGTAGAGGTGAAGTGCAACGACCTGCTGGTCGCCAACAGCCGGGACGAGGCCATTCGACGCATGGCGATGTTGTACTCTGACCAGGAAGGTTGGTCACCCCTGGGCCCGACGCCCGCGGTCAGCATGATCAACTCCGTCTTCCTGCGCGTACGCGAAGATAAGCAACCCCGGCGACCGGACATCCGGTTCGAGCAGGTGTCGGACCTGGTGCCCATTCGGGAGACCACCCTTCAGGCCCTGGCAGATCTCCCGGCCTCCGAACTCGTGCGGAGGGAGGTCTACACCAAGCCGACCGCGGTCGGCCCAGCCGTGCGCAAGCTGACCGCGTGGAAGACGAACAAAGATCATCTGGACCCGGCCTATCCGGCCTACGTGCTTTTCTTCACCGACTACTCACCCGGCCGACGGGAACCCTTGCAGACGGAGATCCGCGTCGCCGCCTCGCTGGAGTCCCTGCACGCATTCGCGGACGACTGGTTGGCCCGGAAGATCCGGCGGGGTTGGGAGTTGGTGGCCCAGATGATGCCCTCCAGCCCTGAACCCGCCGACGAGGACGCTGATCCGTCGGCAGCAGACATGGATGAGCCACCCGCCGTTTCCCGGACCTCCGGTCGCTCGCTCTCCATCGCGTTCGCCCGCTCTTCATCTCCCACGTTTCCCATCGTTCGGCGACGTCTGGACGCGTTGGCGAAGCTGGGTTGTCTCGAAATCACCAACGACGACAAGCGGCGGGAGGCGTGGTTTGAGCTGACCATCGACACAGCCCTGGTGGAGAGCTCCCGCCGCATCGCCAACCTGCTCAATATCGTGCGCGCCTGGAGAAGCACGGAGGTTTCACTCGACGGCGAACTTCTCGGCAAGCACGACCTCGATGGTTTCATGGAGCGGTTGGAGACGGTGCGGCGCTGCTGGCTTCGCCACAAGAAGCAGAGTCCACAGAGCTGCCGGACAGCCTGTGCCGTGGGCTGCGCGGCCCTGAGCATCTGGCCGTCTTACGAGCATCTCAGCTACTCCGGCAACGCAGACCCGCCGTGGTACGCGGTGGGCGCGTTCGACGGCAAGAAGGTCATCGTGGACAAGGAGGCGCTCCGGCGGCAGCTCGAGGCCCCCCGCAACGCAGAGGTCCGCCTCTGTCCGCATTTCGCTCTGGAGGCAGTGGCCGCGAGGATCGCCGCGTTGCCCGACACCCTTACGCCGGATGGCCGCAAGTGGATCACCATATACTACTTCAAAGACGGCAAGGACGCCTGGGTCTGGCCCAAGGACGCCGCGCTGCCGCCCGGCCTCCGCGACACGAAGGATAGCCCCTGGCGGTCGGGTGGTCTGAACGTCCGCGTGGATCTGGGCCAGGGACGGCAGTCCGCCCCCGGCACAACCAGCACACCGCTGGCTCCGCTCCGCACCATCCCTCCGACAAGGTACAGCGATGTCCACGGCCAGGATGCCGCGGTCGAGGCGATCCGTGATCTGGTGGAACTCCCCCTGCGCCACGCTGACCTCTTCGCCCGCATCGGGGCCAGCCCTCGGGCCCACGGCGCAATTCTCGCCGGCCCACCCGGGACGGGCAAGAGCCTGCTGGCTCGGGCCGTGGCCGGGGAGTGCGGGGCCCACATCGAGGTCGTCTCCGGCCCTTCGTTGCTGTCGAAGTGGGTGGGCGAGACCGAGGCCGCACTCCGGGCCATCTTCGAGCGGGCCAGAGAGCATGCGCCCGCCGTCATCCTCTTCGACGAGATCGACTGCCTCGGGGCCTCTCGGTCCTCGGCCGATGCCCACCATCAGAAGTCGATAGTGACGCAACTCCTCGCGGTGCTCGACGGGCTGGAGGAACGCGGTCAAGTCTTCGTCCTCGCGACGACCAACCGGCCGGAAGACATCGACCCGGCCCTCCGCCGCCCCGGCCGTTTTGACCAGGTAGTCTGGATGGGCCCACCCGGCCGGCAGGGCCGCATGGCGGTCTTTCTGCACCACGTGGAGGGGCTGAAGCTGGCCGGCGGCATCAACCGCAACCACCTCGCCGCCGAACTCGCCGCGGCCACCCCTGGCTTCACCGGAGCGGACATCGCCTACATCTGCCAACGGGCCGCTTTGCTCTGCGTGAAAGAGGCGAGCGGAGCCCCAAACCAACCCACTGGCCTCGCAGTCTCTGCCGACCACTTCCGAGCAGCCATTGCCAGCCATGGTCGCGCAGCAGCGAGGGACCGTCGCACCGGTGTCGCGGAAACCAGCCCCGTGTCGCTGGCACGGGCAATGCAACGCAATACGTCAGGGGGCTGAACCGAAACGAAGGTTCTGGCTCTATGTCGTCGTCCCGACCCGGCTACTTGTTCAGCCGATCCCTGAGCAACTGACTCGGCTTGAATGTGAGGACGTTTCTGGCGGGAATGATGAGCTCTTCGCCAGTATGGGGGTTCCGTCCGACTCGCTCCTTTTTCTTCCTTATCTCGAAGTTTCCGAAACCGGCGACTTTGACGGTCTCTCCGCTCACCAATGCTTCACGAATCGTGTCCAGCAAAGTGTCTACGAGGAGGCCGGCTTCTTTTCTCGACATACCTCCCACGCGTTCCCTCAATACATTGGCGAGGTCGAGCTTCCTCATCGAACATTCCCTACGAGCTATCCCCAACCAGCTATCCCCAACCAGCCCGACACCAGCATCTCAACCGTCGGGGTCAGTTCTCCATCGAACACAATCAGGGTATGTGCCCTGGGGGCGGGTTGCAAGGAGAATTTGGAGCATGGCAAGCATTGGTCCTTCTCTCTCCGGAGGCCCTGGCGGAAGGGGAACTGAGCCGGTGAACCCGGGGCCCACATCGAGGTTGTCTCCGGGCCATCGCTCCTGTCGAAGTGGATTGGCGAGACCGAGGCCGCGCTGAGGAGCCTCTTCGAGCGGATCAGGGAGCACGCCCCATCCATCGTCCTCTTCGACGAGGTCGACTGCCTGGGCATGTCCCGGGCCGCGGCCGATACCCACCACCAGAAATTCATGGCGACGCAGTTCCTCGCCCTGCTCCGCGTGAAGGGTGCCAGCCACCTGCCTTCACCGCCAGACGACAAAGCTGCAACCAGTGAGCACTTTCGCTGGGCAATAGGTGATGCGGTCGCCGAGAACGACCTCGAGTCGGAGCACTCCAAGATGGGGCAGTTGTTGCTGATTCTGCGGGCTACTTCCGGGGACGCCTTATCAGCCGGAGTAAACTTATCAACGAGTGGACCGCTATGCCGTCCCAGCAGTTGTACTTGACGCCAACTACCCGGCTAGCCTGATTTGCCGCGTAATACGGGGAGGCCCCGTTGTGAAACATCTCAAAGAACATTACATGTGCTGCAAGTGCCGCCTGGCCAAATGTTGGCTTCGCACAAGGGCCGAAGATGAATCGGATGTGCTCGCAGTGCTTCAAGATGGCCGCGGCAGTCTCGGGGCTGCCGGCTTCGCAACCGGAGAGGAAGAGACGCTGGATACTGGGGAAGTCGCTCAGAACCTTGCCGCACGTTGCCCAATCAATGATTCTACCGTTGGGGACCTGGAATCCTCTCGTGTTGGCGTGCGTGGAAAGATAGATGCCGGAGTGATTTCGGAGTCTGGGAACGATCTCAAATACATCCCACCCGGTTCCCAGCCGAATGACGTCTGACGTTGGGATACCGAAGAGGTTGTTCAGGATGGATTTCACGGCCTGCGCCTCGGAGTACCCCAGCTTCTGCTTGGAATAGTCAGGTGCCTCCAGGATCAGCAGTGGGCCAATGCCGCCACTTTGATGGTTGCCTAAACGCTTCTGGACTTCTTTCGGACTACCCATCGTCCCTGCCCCCTCCCGAATGTCCTTGCATACCTGCAAGGGACAAATACGCGCTCATCCTCGGAGTCCTCTGTTGCTGCTTCACTGTCACGCCCGCCTTTCGAGTGTCATCACCGTATCCTTCGAATGATCGGGAACATCGGTGGTGGCGTTCGGAAGACCTTCCAGGCCATACGGTCAATGCAGGGAAGACCCCAAGCTTCTGCCGGCGTGGCAGGCAATGGTACATGAAAGGACTCGAATTCTTCCACAAATGCCGTGGCACCGATGGAGATGTCGTGGACCTTGGTGACACCACGCAGTTGGATCTCATGCGCGTACCATTCTGCTGGCGCGTCTCCTGGGGGTAGCCATGACTGTGTGATCAGTTCGTTGCTTTCCTGGTTCGGGGTCTCCCGGGCCCCGGCGGGGTCACGTGCGACGTCGACGAAGGCCTTGAGAATTGAGTCATCTTCCAAGTGGCCCGTTCGACTTGCAGCGTAGACGGCCAGCGGGAGTATCGTGCTGCAGTCGTCACTGAACCAGGCCGAGCGATCACCTCCCCTGGAATGGGCTTCAACCAGTGCTCGCAGATCCTGGTCAAGGGGTGGGATGCGAGCCTTCTGTCCAACTGCTGGCAACGGATTTCCGCACGCCTTGCGAATAGCAAGCCGATTCAGCAGATTGACAGCGGATTCACCGACGAAGTCCGATTCGCCATGTAGCGCCCACAACTCCCATACGAGTGCAATCTCGATCAACTGATCGTCGGTTACTGGCTGCAGTACGGCTCCCTCGTTGTGCCCCCAAATCGTCTTGAGTGACTCGACCAATCGGCGCGTCTTGCCGATTTCACGCATCTTGTGAAGGGCCAAGCCGGCAGTAGCGAGGTAGCCCGACAGCCGAAGGACCCGCAACGGATAGTCAACTTTCTC
>CAZURA010000138.1:0-14395 GCA_964622985.1 uncultured Bacteroides sp.
GGATGTAAGAATTGATTAAAAATGAGCAGAATGATTGCGATCGATAATAATACAATTATCGCCTTATTTAGCCGAAGGTTGTTTTGGGGAGTTACTGATTCTTCTTGATCAATACTTTTAGTTTTCTTTATCCCACCCGGGGTAATATCATATACCCATGAAAAGGCCAGCCAGACCGGGAAGCCGATGGCGAGGATAAACAAGATCGTTTTCATAAAGTAGGGCGGTGCTGCAAAAGAATCTAACACGAGTGCTGCAACCTCAGTAAAAACCCATGCAGCAATTAAATATGCCAATCCAGCTTTAAATACATGTCTTCTTTTCAGTTCTGAAATGTACTTCCGTAGGTTCATCTGCTAGTTGAAGAAGTTTCTTGTGACTAAATGAAATTAATACATACTATTACCTGTTAATAATCAGCATGCTATCATTAATAACCACAATTACTCAGTTTTGTTTTATACGGCGAGTAAGGAGAAGTAAATAATTCAGCTGAGATCTTATGAGGCGGAAGTGGACAAGTCAATGGCGTGATCCAGTTTTTCCTTATGGCAGACCAGGGGATGGGAATGATCGCCGTGCCAGTTATGGAATCCATTGCCCTGGCATTTCCGGTAATCGGTGCATGAGGCGCATTTGCCTTTCCGGGTCCAGCTCCTATCCCTGAATGGTTCGAATTTGGTTTGCCAGATCCCGAAGAAGTTATCCCTGTAGATGTTTCCCTGGACAAAGGCATGGTCTATATTGGGACAGGCTGAGATGGAGCCATCGATCAGGATCGATCCGACGTTGATCCCTGCCCTGCAGAAGAAAGGGGTATCCCTCACTTTAGATTCATAAGGGCCCACATAACCTTCGCAACTGAACTTCACATCCATCCGGTTTTCTTGTCTCTTTTCAGTGATAAAGTCGAGCAACTCTCTAAATTCAGGATCTGAAAGATGGAGATCAGGATGATCCTTGGCACGTCCTATAGGTACTATGGTGAAAAGACGCCATGCTTTTACTCCTTTCCCCATCAGGTATTGGTAGATGGATTCAAGTTCCTGGATATTTCGCCGGTTCACACAGGTAACCACATCAAAAGTGAGACGGTTGGAACTTACTGCCAGCCCGATGGCTCTATCCACTTTTATAAAACTCTGATCATTGTTCCGTAACCAATTATGGGATTCAGGGAGGCCGTCAAGGCTAAAGGTGAGTGCGCCCATACCAGCGTTCAGCAGAGATATGTGCTTTTGTTCATCATACCGATATCCGTTGGAGACCATACCCCATTTCCATCCCCGTTTCCTGATCTCCATTCCGCACAGTTCAATATCCTCCCGCAGAAGAGGCTCACCCCCCGAAAGCACTATGATCATATTTTTTGAGGGAGAGGGAATGGTGTCTAGTGCTTGCAGGAAATCCTCAAGAGGCATATCCTTGTGTTGACTATCCTTTTTACAATCACTGCCGCAATGAAGACAATTGAGATTACAGCGGGTGGTACATTCCCAGAAGAGATAACTCAGCCTATGATGACGGATTTCTGACTTTTTGAACCTTTCAAATGCAATACGTTTTACCCGGGTTCGCATCTATTTCTCGTCCAATTCAATTTCCATATACACATGTTCCCAGATATCCTGCACCAGAGTATCCTGCGGATTAAATGATCCATTCTGACTGCCATCCACGTCTTCAAAGCTGACTCGCAACGGATTTAGAAAATCCACATAGAATCCGAAGGAACCATCCGCATCTGTCAGTTGATGTTGACCGGTATGATCAACCGACACTTTAATTCCCTGTATCACTTCTCCTGAAGTTTTTGATTTGACAATTCCCTGCACCATGATATCATCAAGGAAATCCTGTGGAGTGCCGTAGCAGCATTGGAAAATAAACAAAGCAGTCGAAAAACTTAGTCCGCCAACTGTCGCTCTTAGCCACCTTCGTTTCATGATTTCTGCTATTAATGAAGTATGAGTCTTTATATGCTTATGATGCATGCGATGCATGAATGGTTGCGACCCCCCCCCTGTAGATTAGCCAATCTCCTTTTGTTATGTGCCACCAGGACTACGGTTTTGACTTTATCCATGGTTATGAAGGTTTATGTAAAAATAGTTCGTATAACCGAATTCTGTTACATTTGTAGGCAAAGAAATAGAGGTTTGACCGTAAAGTTTGAAAGAAGGCGCACAAGGAAGGTAGGGAAAGCAGTCAGGATTTCCATGATGCTGGTTTTTCTGGGACTGGTCATCATGGTGTTGGTAGTATTTAACCTCTACAGTCGCGTATTTGTCACCAATGTATCACTGGAATCGGATCATGAGTTGTTCTATATTCCTACCGGATCAGATTTCGATTTTGTGATCGAAGGACTGGAGGATCTGGGGATCATCGATAATCAGAAATCCTTCAGGTGGGTGGCCCAAAAGAAGAGCTATGATATAAGCGTCAAACCCGGAAGGTATAAAATTCGCAATGGACTCAGTAACAACGAATTGGTGAATATGCTAAGGTCGGGGAACCAAGAGCCTGTGATGGTAGTGTTTAATAATGTGCGAACCCTGGATCATTTGGCCGGGAAGGTTACCAGGTACCTGGAAGGGGATTCAGCGGATTTTGCAACCTATTTTAGCGACAGTGAGCTGCCTTCCCGTTTTGGGTTTGAACCTCAATCGTTCACCTCCATGTTCATTCCGGAAACCTATGAGTTCTTTTGGACCACATCCCCGGAAGCTTTTACCGACCGTATGAACAGGGAGTATAAACAGTTCTGGGATGGGGAGCGGGACCGCAAGGCAAACAAGATGGGGATGTCAAGGGTCGAGGTAGTAACTCTGGCTTCCATTGTGGATGAGGAGACACTGTTTGATGATGAAAATAGCAGGGTGGCCGGCGTGTATATTAACCGAATGGAAAAGGGGATCCCTTTACAGGCAGATCCCACACTGAAGTTTGCCCTGGGTGATTTCAACAGGAAGCGGATCATCAATGAGGACAAAAAGATCGATTCGCCCTATAATACATATAAGAATAAGGGATTACCCCCTGGACCTATCTCCATACCATCGGTATCGGCCATTGATGCAGTATTGAACTTTGAGAAGCACAACTACTATTACTTCTGTGCAAAGTCCGATTTCAGCGGATATCATGCATTTGCCAGGACGTTGTCTCAACACAACAGAAATGCAAGGGAGTACCAGCGGGCACTGAACCAGAGGAGGATATACAGGTAACCCCCATCACTGATCACTCAATCACCCAACAACCTGAACTTCCCTTTCCAGGTGAATTCCAAACATCTTCTCCACATCTTCTCTGATCTGTTCCGAGAAGTTGAGGATCTCCTGGCCTGAGGCGTTGTTATAATTAACAATGACCAGAGGTTGTAAAGGCCAGGTACCTGTGTTTCCCTGACGTTTTCCTTTCCAACCGGTTTTCTCGATAAGCCAGGCGGCCGGGATCTTGACCTGGTTATCTATATCCCTGAAGCTTGGAATGTCGGGATAGTCCACCCTTATGCATTTGAATTGGGTCATATCCACCAGGGGATTTTTGAAGAAGCTGCCCGCATTTGCATGTACTTTCGGATCGGGTAGTTTCTTTTTCCGTATAGAAGTAATGATATTCCTCAGGTCCATGGGAGAGGACCCAGAGGCTTTGGAGAAGATCTCCTTCACAGGGCCATAGTCAAGCTTCAAGTGCGGTTCTTTGTTGAGCTGAAATGCCACATGAGTAATCACGTACCTGCCAATGGCATCGGTCTTAAATATACTGCTGCGATAGGAGAATTTACATGCAGTTCTGTGAAGTCGAATCATTCGTTTTTGCTGAATGTCCCAGGCATCAACCCATGCGAGAAAATCTTTCAACTCCACTCCATAGGCACCAATGTTCTGAACTGGCGCTGCACCTACCGAACCTGGAATGAATGAGAGATTTTCCAATCCGAACCAACCCGATTGGGTAGCCCGTTCCACCCATTGATCCCAGTTTTCAGCGGCGCCAACACGTACCACTACCACAGTGTCATCCTCTTCAATCACTTCCACACCCTTGATCTGCGGATTCACTATCAGACCCTCAAAATCAGCAGTAAAAAGGATGTTGTTGCCTTCTCCCACAATCATGAGCGGAAGGTTTTGTGTATCGTACTCATCCAGGAGCCTGGAGAGCTCCTCCGTGCTCTGAGGTGCAGCAAAGAGAGAAGCTCTAACATCTGTTCCAAAACTGTTACGGTCTTTTAGAGTGAGGTTGTGTTTCATGAGGGTCATATGCAGAAGAGTCCGTTAGATTCCTGTAAATATAGTATCTTTAATTGTCAAGTAGACCCACCCCACCATGAAGAGAGTATATATAGCGGTTATCAATGATCTGGCTACCGACCAGAGGGTACATCGTATTGCAAACCTGTTGATGGAACGGGGGATGGAAGTGACATGTATTGGCCGAAAGCTCAGGAACAGTCCTTCACTTCAGGGGTTAGGTTTTAGGCACAGGCGTTACCAGATGCTGTTTACAAAGGGTCCTCTGTTCTATGCCTTTTTCAATATTCGGTTGTTGTTGACTCTCCTTTTTGTAAAAAAGCCAGCCCTGATTATTTCAAATGACCTGGACACTCTTCCGGCCTCATATACAGCGAGCCGCCTAAGAAAGGTAAAATTGATCTATGACAGTCATGAGCTGTTCACCCAGGTTCCAGAGTTAATCAACCGTAAAAGGGTTCAGAAGATCTGGAAGCGGATCGAATACTTTTACATTACCCGCCTGGAGCATGCGGTAACCGTAAATTACTCCATTAGTACCATATACAGGAGGCTTTATAAAACCCGGTTCAGTGTAGTAAGGAATGTATCGGCTCGACGAGTCCCTGAGGTACAGAAAGCGATACGGGAGGAATATCCCGGGAAGCAACTCATCATCTATCAGGGCGCTCTGAATATAGGAAGGGGACTGGAATTGATGATTCTGGCCATGAAGCATGTGGATGATGCTGTTTTTATCATTGCCGGAATAGGAGACATCGATGATACACTGAGATCGATGGTGAAAAGGCTGAAACTGGAAGAAAAAGTCGTATTCAAAGGGCGGCTCTTGTCAGATCAGCTCTTCCCTCTTACCATGTCATGTGATCTGGGTATATCCCTGGAAGAGGATTTAGGGCTCAATTACCGCTACGCCCTACCCAATAAACTGTTCGATTATATTCAATGCAGGATTCCTGTACTTTGTTCAGCGCTGCCCGAAATGTCCCGTATTGTGAGAGCTTACGGAGTAGGTGTTGCCACTGATGAGCGCGATTCGAAAAAACTTGCCAGGATTATAAGGTACATGCTGAAGGAGCGATCCAACGGTGCATGGATGGAGGCACTGGATTGTGCCGCTCAGAAGTTGTGCTGGGAAAATGAATCAAAAAAGTACATTGAACTGCTAAATCAGTGTGGGATTATTTGACTGCTCTCAAAACAAAATCACTTCCCCACCGTTTTTACCCTATGTACTTTGTAAAAAGTGTTTTATGATGACAAAGAAACTATATATCCTTGTTCTTTTCTTTATGATGTTCACGGTGGTAGGGAAGGCGCAGGTGAATTTTATCGAGGTCACTACCCTGGAAGAGATGGAGGCCGCGCATAAGAAGGCTTCGGACCAGCAATTGATGTTGTTTGTGGATGTATACGCGACCTGGTGCGGGCCCTGTAAGCTGATGGACAGTGAGGTCTATGCTGATCCGGGAGTAGCAGAGTTTATGAATGCCCATTTTGTGAATGTCCGGATGGATGGAGAAACAGACTATGGAAGAAAGTACGCAGCTGCCCAGGAACTGGAGGGGTATCCCAGCATGTTTATTTTTAGTCGTGAAGGGGAACCGGTGAATAAAGTAGTTGGATATACTCCTGCTGAAGAGCTGGTAACCTCCCTCAGAGGAACTGTGGAGAATTACAGAGAAGTAAAGATGTTCCGCACAAAGTACCAGAGAGGAACCCTTGAACAGCATGAATTTGCAGATTATATCACGGTGGTCAGGAATATGGGAAATAAAAGGGAAGCAGAAAGGCTGGCTGCTGAATATATGGAACAGATCATGGATTCCAGACTATCGGATGAGGATATCAGGGTTGTGTCTCATTTCATGGACATAGAGGATACCTGGTGGAAAGAATTCACTTCGGATCCGGAGAGGATCAGAAAGGTTCTGGATGATGATTATATGCTGGCCATGGAAAAGATCTATAACAACAGCCTGGTGAAGGCTGTGGATGAGAATAAGATAAAGATCATAAGTACAATGTCTAATGAACTGGCGCCTCTTGTTGAAGAGGAAGAGACCAATTCATGGGATCTGCGGAGCCTGCCATTTATCCAGTATTACTACTATACGAACCAGGTGGAAGAGTTGATAGCTTATGTAGACCAGCGGTTTGACACAGACCGGAAGGAAGATCACCGGTGGTTATACGGGGCTGCTTCGCAGATAACCGATATGGACCAGCAATATCTCACTGAGGCACTGCTCAATAAGGGAGTAGAGTGGTTCCAGACCTGCATCGATCTGGAGGAGCAGTTTGATTACTATTTCTATCATGGTATGGTGCTCTATTTCCTCAAAAGACAGGATGAGGCGAAATCTTCTTTTCTGAAGGCCGAATCCCTGACTTCCAATGAAGAACAACGAAATATGATAAGTCAGGTACTGAAGTTCTTTACCAAACAGTAAACCTTTCCAGTTGCGATTGTAATGGGGAAGAATTACTTTTACCTTTCCTAAAACTAAAATGGTTCCATTATGAAGAATCCACTATTTCCTATTGTGGCACTACTCTCTTTACTTATGGCTTGTTCAGGAGGGAACAACGATCTGACCAAAGCGGGATTGAAAGGCAAAATAAAATCTATCAGAGAGGTTCAGTGCGATGCTACCTATCAGGGCAATAAATGGATTGCCGGTAAACCTTTAACAGGAGATCAGCGTGTATTGAGATATGATCCGGATGGCCTATTTATTGAGAGTTATGCAGTAAGTGACAAAGGTGATACTCTGGGTAAATCCAGCTGTAAACGTGAAAATGGAGAGATTGTGGAGGAGATCTATTATTCCAAGTTTTACCTAAATCCCAAAGATTCAAAGCTTTATCCAACTTCAAAGACCATACTGGAACGGGTATCGGATGAACAAGTCAATTTTGAGATCTGGGAAGGTGAAAGATTATTCAAGCAGGGAGCCAATTACCATGATTCTAAAGGTCGCATGCTAAAACAGGTTCAGGTGATTAATGACCGGGAAGTGATCATTCATTATGTGTATGAAAAGAATCTGTTGGCTGAACATTACCAGGAAGAGGAAAATGGTGAAAGAAGTGCTACACAACTTTATGATTACGATGGTTTTGATAATAAAGGAAACTGGACCATGAAGCTGATCTACAGGGGAAACGAAAGAATCAAACCCGATCTAGTGATCAAAAGGGAGTTGGAGTACTATTAGTCTGAGTAGCTATAATTCCAAAAGGAACTGATCGGGCGACTGGATCCCAAATATCATCTTTGAAGGTTCTTCGATGAACTCTTTCACTGTTTTAAGAAATCCTACCGAATCTTTGCCGTCTATAACCCGGTGATCATAACTGAGGGCAATATACATCATAGGCCTTATCTCTACTTTACCATTGATGGCAACCGGCCGTTCCACGATATTGTGCATCCCCAGGATCCCCGATTGCGGGGGATTAAGAATAGGAGTAGAGAGCATAGAGCCGTAGATGCCTCCATTGGAAATGGTGAAGGTCCCGCCACTCATCTCTTCAATACTTAACCTGGCTTTCCGGGCCCTTGCAGCCATGTCGGCGATCCTTTTTTCGATTTCGGCAAATCCTAACACTTCGGCATTCTTCAGCACCGGGACCATCAAGCCCTTATCCGTCTGTACGGCAATACCAATATCATAATATTTGGGTGAAACTACTTCTTGCTCCTCCAAAAAGGAGTTCACAGAAGGGTATTGTTTTAATGCTTCGGTAACCGCCTTGGTGAAAAAGGACATAAATCCCAGTTTGATCCCATGCTTTTCAACGAACTGATCCTGATACCTTATCCGGATGGAGATGATGGCACTCATATCTGCCTCATTGAATGTGGTGAGCATGGCGGTTTCATTCTTCACTGCCACCAGCCTTTCGCTGATCTTTTTTCTCAGCTGACTCACCTTTGTACGCTCCTCATTGCGTATAATCTCCTGCTTCTGAACCGGCAGGGAGGTGGTGGCCTGGTGTTGAATCACCTCTCTCACATCGGCGGCGGTGATCTTCCTTAATCCGTTGATGATATCTTCCACAGATATTCCCTCCTTTTCCATCATTTGCCTGGCCACCGGAGTAGTTTTTATTGCACTATTTGCATCCGATTGGGAAACTTCCGTTTTCCCGGCTTTTTTATGAGCTGGCTCTGGTGAAGGCTGGGATGAAGGCTCAGATACCGGGGCTGGTATCTCCACACTTGTATCAACAGTGGCAACCACATCACCCACATTCACTGTCTCTCCATCCTGAACAAGGATCTTCAGTTGACCCGATTGTTCTGCAATCAGGGGTAGGGTGGCCTTTTCCGATTCAATTTCTCCAATCTCCTGGTTTTTGGACACCAGTGCTCCGTCTTCCACGAACCAGGATGCAAGTTCGACTTCTGTGATAGATTCGCCAGGGCTGGGTATTTTGATCTCCAGGGCCATTTTATCTGTTTTTAGTTTTCTCTTTTTCGAAATAGTAGTGTTGTTTCAGGATCTCTTTCCGGGAACTGCCTATCATACATTGCAGACCGCAGTACACATTCAGCAGTTCACAGGTACATTCACGGAACACCTTGTCGATGATCTCTTTCTGACTGATCTCATGCAGCTTAAAGAGTCCGGTTGCAGGACTGCCGGAAGGTTGACGAGTAACCGGGATCACTTCCAGATCTTTCAGCATATTACGGATGTAGAACCATGCACCCATGTTCTCAGGTTCTTCCTGCACCCACAACGTGAGCATATTATTACGGTATCTCTTTATGATCTGCATGATCTGTTTCTCAGGGAACGGGAAAATCTGCTCAAGCCGTACCAGGGCAATATCCTTTACACCCAACTTTTGTTTGCGGGCCAGGAGATCGTAGTAGATCTTGCCGCTGCAAAATACAACCCGTCGCACTTCGTCTACTTCGGTATCGGGATCGTCGTACACCGGGTGGAACTTATCTTTTTCAAGATCATCCAGGGAGGAGATGCATTTAGGATGACGTAACAGACTTTTCGGGGTAAACACAACCAGCGGTACCCGTGACTTCTTTTTCATGTGGTTTCTGAGGGCATGAAAAAGGTTGGCCGGGGTAGTAGGATTAATCAGGTGCATGTTGCATCTGGCGGCCGAACTGAGGAACCGTTCAATGCGGGCACTGGAGTGTTCCGGCCCCTGTCCTTCGAATCCATGAGGAAGGTAGAGCACCAAACCGTTCATCGCTCCCCATTTTTCTTCTGCGCTGGAGAGGTACTGGTCAAGGATCACCTGAGCCACATTGGCAAAATCGCCAAACTGTGCTTCCCAGATGGTGAGATTCCTGGGGCACGCCATGGAGTATCCATACTCAAATCCCATCACTCCATATTCGTTTAACGGCGAGTTATAGATGTGAAAAGGAGCCTGCTCCGTTTTAATATATTTAAGAGGGACATACTGTTCGGTGGTTTCCTCCATCACTACGCCGGCATGACGGTGGGAAAAAGTACCTCTCACTGAATCCTGGCCGCTGATCCTTACCGGATAGCCGTCCAGCAGAAGTGATCCGTAGGCCAGCAATTCCCCAAGGGCCCAGTCCACACGATTGGTCTGGATCATCTTCACGCGTTCTTCAACCAGCTTAGTGGTCTTCTTAAAGAATACCAGGTCGTCCGGTAAAGAATTTATCTGTTTCGCAATCTGATGCAGCCTTTCAGCAGGCACTCCTGTGGGGAGTGATTCTTCAAACTCGGAGGGTTGGGCATAGGAGATTCCCTGCCACTCTGCTTCCAGGAATTGCTGGATGGTTACTTTCTCTTTTTTCCTGGCTAATTCCAGCTTGGTCTCCAGATGTGAATCAAATCCATTTTCAGCTTCTGTGACTTCCTGCTGTGAAAGGATCCCGTTCTTTATTAACTCCTGGCTGTAGAGATCCCTGGGATTAGGATGTTTTGCGATCGCTTTATAAAGGAGCGGTTGGGTGAACCTCGGTTCATCTCCTTCGTTATGACCGTATTTGCGATAGGCCAGGATGTCAATAAAGACATCGGTATGGAATACTTGCCTGTACTCTATGGCCATGCGGATGACATGGACCAGCCCTTCTACATCGTCACCATTCACATGCCAGATGGGAGCCTTTATCACTTTTCCCACATCGGTACAATAGGTGCTGGACCTGGCATCCAGGTAGCTGGTAGTAAATCCAACCTGGTTATTGATGACCAGGTGGATGGTCCCTCCCGTCCTGTATCCTTCAAGCTCTGACATCTGAATCACTTCATATACTACTCCCTGACCGGCGATGGCTGCATCCCCGTGAATGACGATGGGAACCAGCTTATTCATATCACCGCCATAAATGTGATCGATGCGTGCTCTGGAGACTCCCTGGATAATGGGTGTGGACGACTCCAGGTGTGAGGGATTGGGTACAATATTCAGGATTACATTCTTCCCATTCCCGGTATGGATGGTATTACCATATCCCAGATGGTATTTCACATCTCCCAGGCTGATACGATCTTCATAGGATTCGCCTTCGAACTCCTTAAAAATGTTTTCCATCGGTTTCTTCAGCACATTGGCCAACACATTCAACCGTCCCCTGTGGGCCATTCCAATATTGAACTCAAAAACACCCATGCGTGAGCCTTGTTCTACCAGGTCGTTCAACGCAGGGATCAGGATCTCAGCTCCCTCCAGGGAAAAACGTTTTTGCCCGACGAATTTGTTGTGAATGAATTTCTCAAAACCCACCGCTTCTTTCAAATGGTGGTAAATCCGGATCTTCTCTTCCGGGGTGAAAATGGTACGGTTCAGACCTTTTTCAATCCGCTCCTTTAGCCAGTTGACTTTTTCCGGTTTCCGGATGAACATGAATTCAGATCCAATGTGGCCACAATAGATCCTTCTCAAATGATCCACAATCTCCCGCAATGGAGCTTTTCCACATCCGATCTCCATACCTGCATGGTACATCTTATCCAGATTCTCATCGGAGAGTCCGTAATTTTCCAGGTCGAGTGTGGGAAAGTACTTCCGTCGTGTACGTACAGGGTTGGTTTCAGTAAAAAGGTGTCCTCTTTTGCGGTAGCCGTTGATCAGGTTGATCACCTTGAACTCTTCGTCAAATGTGAGGGATTCGGATTCGGGGTGACTGTAATCGCGGCGTGCCAGGTCAAAGCCCTGGAAAAAATGGTGCCAGCTGGGGTCGATTGAACCGGGATCCTTCCTGTATTTTTGATATAGCTCCTCGACGGCTTCCAGATCGAGATGCTGCAAAAACGATAGGTCGTCCATAAAAATTTTGTCCGGATTTTATAACTAACAATCAGGTGTTCATTTTGTTGCAAAAAACAACAGATTACTTGATTTCACTATAGTGTTTCATGAATTGCATCCTTTCAAATGCAGCCGGATCTCCTTCATACTGCTGACTCACCTTCCCCCTGAACTGATCGAGCGATTCATATTCCTTTTCATTCATCCACTTTTCCATAAACTGTAGCATTCGGATAATCTGATCTGCTCCATGGAGGTAAAGGGTGGATGCCAGTTGTGTAACAGTGGCGCCGGCCAGGAGCATTTTTATCACATCTGCTCCGGTATGGATGCCGGTGGATGCCGCCAGGTCGCAATCCACAGCATTAGACAGAATGGCGATCCAACGAAGGGTTTCGGATTGCTCCTCAGGAGTTGTGAACATCCTGGTATTGGAAAGGGTCATATGGTCAATATCGATATCCGGGGTAAAGAACCGATTGAACAGCACCATAGCCGAGACACCTGATTCCGAGAAGGCTTTTGCCGTCAATCTCAGGCGGGTAAAATATCTGCTGATCTTAATGGCAACAGGGATACTCACCTGGGCCAGCACCTTTTCGATGATCTTGAAATAAGCTTTTTCAAACTCCTTATTCTCCGTATCGGCTGGATTTAAAAAAAGGTTAAGTTCCAAAGCATCAGCTCCTGCCTCCTCCATTTTCTTGGTATAGTACATCCAGTCTTCATGTGTAACACAATTGATACTTCCAATAATGGGTATAGATGTGGATTCTTTAGCCTGTCTGATCAACTCCAGGTGTTTACTCAGGTTTTCCTCCCGGATATGAATGTCGATATAGTCCAGGGTTTCGGAAAGTCCGGAATAGATCATGGAATTTTCACGGGCTTCTTTCAATTGCTGATTCATCTCCAGCAGGATCTCCTCTTCAAATATCGATTTAAGTACAACAGCACCAATACCTGCCTTTTCCAGGTTCTTAATGCTTTCTAAGGTGCCGGTCAGTCCACTGCTGGCAGCGATCAGGGGATTCTTTAGTTTTAATCCCATGTATTCTGTGGATAGGTCTGTCTTATTCATCTTTTTTCAAATTATTTACGTAATCTGTTTCTGGTTAATGGAGGAGGAACCGGAGTTTGAAAATACAAAAATATCGTGATTCTTAAATCCCGCGGAGTATCCTCTGCTCCCTGATCACATCGAGCCTGGACTGCAATAAAACCTTTTCTCTTGTAAGCCTCTCTTTATCATCAGGTGTAAGCGCAGACTTGATGTGTCCTTTGATCCTGTGAATGCTGTTAAGCAGGTCAACTTCCTCCGGCACCACCCCGGCATTCCTGAGGAGGTGATAACCAGCTCTCAATTCAGGGGGCGCATTAAAATAGTCGGAATGGTCCAGTGGTTTACCGGCCAGCTCCAGGTTGTCAAACTCACCTCTTTCAATGGCTTCCCTGATCCTCTGTTCTGCTATTTTCTGAAAATAGGCCATATTCATTCTTGAGAATTACCTCACAGGAATTTCGATACTAATTTACAACAAAATAGCCTCCCTGAATAGCCAGGTTAGTTAAACCCAGCTCTCTGGCTCTGTCCACTACCTCCCTGTACTCCCCCTGATTGATCCTGCGGGCAATTTCGGGATATTCATTGGCTTTGTAAGCAGGCCTGTACTGGGACATGATATTCACAAAGGTCTCTTTTGGCAGGTTCCCGGCAATCCACTCCATGACTTCCAGGGAACCACTCACGTTGTTCGGCATCACAAGATGACGGATCATGAGTCCCCTGTACATCAGTCCGTCGCCAGCAGGTTTAGCCACTCCTACCTGCCGGTGCATCTCAAGCAGCGCTCTCTTTGCATACCCGGGGTAGTCCTTCACTTCTGAGGAATACTTGGCTGCCATTTCGGGATCGGAATACTTGAAATCAGGCAGGTAAATATCAACTATCCCATCTAACATCTGAAGGATCTCCACACGCTCATACCCATGAGTGTTGTATACCAGGGGAATGCGAAGCCCCCTGCCTGCTGCGATGTCCAATGCCTGGACAATCTGAGGTGCATAATGGGTAGGTGTTACGACATTTATGTTGTGACACCCTCTTCTCTGAAGACGCAACATCATGACAGCCAATTCCTGGATCGTACAAGGCTGCCCTTCACCTCCCTGACTGATCTCCCAGTTAATGCAGAACACACATTTCATCGCACAGTTGGACAGGAAGATGGTACCCGATCCACCCTTCCCCACCAGCGGTCGCTCTTCACCAAAGTGAGGATGATAGGAAGAGACTTCCAATTGTGAATTGGACTGACATTCACCCCTTTTCCCCAGCAATTTATTATCACCACACTCCCTTGGACACAGTTTGCAATCAAACAGTACCGCATAGAGATCTTCACCCCGCTGTTTCAACTCTCCGGTCCGGTGCAGTTTCAGATAACGAGGTTCAAAGGGATAGTTCTCCGATCCCCATGAGCCATATCCTCCATATGACTGAAGCAGTGGTGCAGCACCCAATGACAGCACAGAAGCCATGTAATGGCAGAGAGAAGAGAGGAACCTCCGTCTTGAACGTATTTGCCTGGAGGACATTCCTTAAGCTTTTAATCAGATTTTTAAATCCTTAATACTTTAGCGCCCCGTATTTTACGGGTCTTGAGCTCCAGCAAAGCCAGATTGGCATTTTTCAGCGGGTATTCCTGGACCTCGGGTTTAATGGGAATTTCAGCAGCAAGCTCCAGGAACTCTTGTACATCACTCCGGGCCACGTTGGCCACACTTTTGATCTCTTTTTCCATCCAGAGATGTGAGGGATAATCCATTTGCAGTAAATACTCTTTGTCTACATCCTCCTTTCG
>CAZURA010000139.1:0-14371 GCA_964622985.1 uncultured Bacteroides sp.
CAGCTGTAAACATTCCTGTCTCCAATGATTCGCCCTCCCGGGTCCTGGCCAGCAGGAAGAATCGGGTGTCATTCTTATTGAATACTGTATGGTTAAACCACATATGCTTGTCTTCAAGTTCGGGATGAGCATCCATGATAAGCTCATACACCTGTTTAATGGAAACCACAAGTTTATAATCACCTGTCTCCAGGTCCATTACGAACACCCCGTCTTTATCAGGATGGGGATCGTTTTCATATGGATCCACGACGCTGGCATAACTGACAACCTTTCGCATGCGTCCAAGACGTCCGTAGGTTAGGCTCAAAGCATGTTTACCGTTGTAGCTGATTCCGTTTACCGGGCGGGGAAGAACACGTTTCTTCCCACTGTTAATATCAAGAAAAATTGAGACGATCTCACCATCGATCCTGTCGTTGTAGAGAATTTCCGAATCGGGCTTCAACGGATTCCAGTGCATAAAGGCACCCTGCTGAAAGTTCCAGGCTTTTGTTTCAGTTATTTTTTCAAACTTGCCTGTGGTGGCATCAGCAAGGCCAATGCCTGCAGAATCATTATTCCCCGGCATGTGATCCTGGAATTCCGATTCAAGGCTAAGAAGGTGGGTCTGACTTTTATTCCATGGACTTATTCCGTAATACCCGAAAAAATGGTGCCTGGGACCACCGGTTAGTTTTCGGACTGTGAAATCGGGAAAACCGTCCTCTCCGGAGGCAGAATTTTGAATACAACTCATCAAAGCAGGTGAGACGATTGCACCACCAAGTCCCAGGGATGATTTTTGAATAAATGATCTTCTTTTCATAGGCTATGATTTAGTAGTGTTCTTAATGAACCTACCCAGTAAATTATAGCGCCTTGTAAAGCTATGCTGCGCATTTAAAAATATAATTTTTTACTCAAACTCTTCTACAGTGTGGCAGATCAATGCAGAATGCCTCCGGCAGATGAATCAGTGAAAGTGTACAGAGAGAGCATGACTGCCAAGATCACACCGGCATGCCGTTAAATCAATGCCCGGGTGGGTTTCAATCAGGCTGTCCAGTCTAATGTATTATAACTTAATAATCTTTCTCGTTGTCACAAAATCCATTGAGCGGATGGTGATGAAATAGACTCCAGTCTCAAAGCTGGAGAGGTCGATCATTTGATTGTATCCGGTAAATTCTCTCTCCAACAGAACCTGGCCTGTATTAGAAATTACCTCAATTGAATATTGGGAGTTTCTGTCCATGTTGAGATTCAGGAATCCCTCGGTTGGATTCGGGAATAGTTCCGCCTTGATCTTTTTCAGAACAAAAGTGCCAACCGTTGAAACGGTAATCTCACAGGAGGCCGAGCAGTCCCCTCCGTTCGCACTGGCAGTGATGGTGGCATTGCCTCCAGATTTGGCGATAACTTCCCCATCTGCCGAAACGGTTGCGATCGTTTCGTCACTTGAGGACCAGGATACCGATCGATCAGCTGCATAAGTGGGTAACACTCCAGCTGAAAGTCTGACTGTATCATCCACTTCCAAGGTGAGGTTATTATCGCTTAACATTACCTCAAGGCCGGGCACTACCCACTCTTTCAGGGAATCCAGATTGAATTTCCAAACCTGAGGCACATTATTATCGGGATCCCGCTGATCTCGGCTTCCACCCATCAGGTACATATAATTGCCGACCTTACCGCCTGTCATCGCCGTTCGCTGAAATGGCATAGGTTCCATCATTTTCCATGAATTTGTCACAGGATCGTATTCCTGGATGAAATTGGTGGAATAGCTTTTCTCACGTGACCAAATACTGTCCCCTCCAAAAACCAGGATCTTACCATTGTGGACTATGCTATTATGCAAAGTCACAGGTACCGGCATCTTTGCGATGGTGACCCAGTTTTCTCCATCAAACTTTTCGGAGGGTTGAATATTGTGAGGATCGGGGCCTACTCCTCCGATCACGTATACTTCCCCATTCAGGAATTCTGCGGATCCATGCATCAGGTGAGGGAATTGCATATCCGGAAAGAAATTCTCATCCCATGTTTCGGTTAGCGGATCATATGAAGTGGCATCATGTGCATGATGAACAACAGGGAAAGGGCTACCCCATCCTCCAAAGAGGCAGATTTTATCATTCATTACGCAGGAGGCAACTGCACCGAGTTTATACCCACTGGGAGCCTTGGAGGAAAATTTGTCTGTTGCCAAATTATATTGAAGGACCGAATCCGTTGTCACCCAATCGCCAGTGGCTCCTGTTGTCCATCCACCAACCAGATAGATGTTGTCGCCGATATTTCCAATCCCACCATCGGTCAATGGTATGGGCATATCTGTTAACTGAATCCATTCGTTGGAATTCGTATTGAAACTCCAGGCTTCATTTCCAATGGCCCATCCTTCCCCTCCACCGGCAAAGGAATAGATTAGGCTGTCCACAACAACCGCCATTCCTCCGGGATAATTTTCATACAACATTGTCCAGGCCGGTTCATAGGTTTCAGCATATCCAATGCTTCCATCTCCGAATTCAGACGTTGATGATCCTGTGTACCACATTTTATATGTATTCTTCGTGGTATCAAATAATACACTCGAACCCCCTACCCATTGGCCTTCCCAGCTACCTGCAGATCCGGCCCTTAATACCGGCTGACTATTCTTTTCCCATTGTGATCCATCTTCTGAGGTGGCATAACCGATCATAGTTTTCCAGGCAATACCTCCACTGTACCACATTTGATAGTTGGAACCATTAAAAATGGTTCCTCCAGGAAAAACTAACGGTACTTCCCACTCACCGGATGATGTTATCACAGGATTCTGGGAATCCTTTGTCCAGGCCACTCCATCCGGGGATGTAGCATGACCAATGCTGATGCCTGAACCCTCTTTAAATCCGCTGTACCACATGTGAAAAGTTTCATCAGTGTGAACAACATTGGGATAGGCACTCCATTCATCGTCCCAGGCACCTATTGGTCCAGTTGTAAGAACAGGATTATTGGGATCTTTTGTCCAGGTTATTCCATCAGAAGATGTAGCATGACCTATCTTGTTATTATCCACCCCAAAGCTGGTAGCCTGCCCGTTATACCACATGTGAAAGATGGAATCAATTAACAGCACTGTGGCTGCATATGCATTTTGATCATCCCAGGCCCCGTCCGGTCCCACATCCAAAACCGGATTATTTGGATTCTTTGTCCAGGTAACACCATCCTGGGAGGTAGCATGACCGATGCCTGTGCTATCAGTCTTTGAACCAGAGTACCACATGTGATATGTGTTATCATAGTATATCACTCGCGGATAAAAAATACCGGCTTCATCCCATTCACCCGGAGATCCCGGGGTTAATACAGGATTGTCAGGGTGCTTGGTCCAGTTAATCTGGCAAAACAGATTTAATGAGACGATCGAAATAATTGATAATACGACTAATTTTTTCATCATTGCTGGGGTTAGGGATAAAAGGATTAAGGGTAGAATTCGATGAGAGAGTGCCAGGGTTGAAGCAATTGTACAATAATGGCAGAGAGTATGACCTGGTTGGGGCTACCCAATGAGCTTGCATCAGCACGTAAACAAAGTTTACTAAGAAAAAGCCAAAAAGTCAAGTATTTCGCTGACTTTTAAATGGTTACTTCGAGATATCATTAGAGTAACTAATGCGTTCTTATCAGGAGGGCTGAATACGCCACAATACCACATGCCAATAAACCAACCGTACCACGGCGAACCTTGACAAAGTTTGTCAATAGCTTATTGCCGCTGTTCGGAGTGGCATTATTTAACAAGTACCGGTAAAATATAGATATACATCATCATGGTCAGTATTACCACCCCGATCAGGTTAAGCCCGAGCCCACACTTTGCCATTTCGGAAATAGTGATCCTGTTACTCCCGAAAATAACTGCATTTGTACCCGTGCCGGACGGCAACATAAATGAAAATGAACAGGCAAATGTTGCAGGGATCATCAAGAGAAGTGGATTCATTTGTACAGCGACCGCCATGGCTGCCAGTACGGGCAGGAAAATATTTGCTGTGGCGGTGTTGCTGTTGATTTCGGTGATAAAGATCATAAGCGTGATTACAACAAGCAATATCAGGATGGGGGCATAATTGCTGATGACACTTAACTTTGAACCAATAAAAACTGCCAGCCCTGTATGGTTAAAAGAGTCTGCGATTGCATACCCTCCACCCACGATCATTACCACTCCCCAGGGCACCGTGGAAGCAGATTTCCAATCCAAAAGTGTTTTTGAGCCTGACTTTTTATCCCCGGCAGGTATAGAAAACAAGAGTAATGCGGAGATAATGGCCACCGTGGAATCGTGTACCTGATCTGATACGTTTAGCCACGTGGACCATCCGTGAATGACAAAATCATTTAACTCAATATCCCTTCGGAAGATCCAACCCACTGCTGTAAATATAAATACGCCCAGGACCCTTTTTTCTCTTTTACCAAGTTTCCCGATTGATCTTATTTCCTCATCAATAACTTCCTTACTTCCAGCAAAATCACCGCTGATTCTAAAATACTTCATCAGGTAAACCCAGATTACAGGCAACATGATTAGGACCACCGGAATTCCGATTTTCATCCATTCTAAAAAATCGATTTCGGGAAGATCCGGAAATGTTTTTGCCACAACACCTGCAAACACCATATTTGGTGGTGTGCCAATTAAACTTCCTGCTCCTCCAATGCTTGCAGCGTAGGCGATCGATAACATAAGCGCCACTCCAAACTTCGGATTACTCTCTTTGTTTCCCTCTTCCTTATCAATAATTGCAATCGCAATTGGCAACATCAGCAGTGCAACCGCCACATTGGCAATCCAGAAGGATAAAAATGCTGTGGCAATCATAAAACTCAACATAATCCTTCTTCTGCTTGTCCCCAGTTTTTTAATAATGAAGAGCGCTACTCTTTTATGCAGGCCACTCGTTTCAATGGATTTTGCAAGAAAGAAGCCGCCCAATAACATCAATACATAATTGTGCCCGTAATTCGCCGTGGTTGTCCCGGCATCAAGAATTCCCAGCAAAGGAAACAGGGCTATCGGAACAAAAGCCGTAGCATAGATAGGAATACATTCAGTGACCCACCAGACTGCCATAAGCAGCGCAACTCCCAGTGCTTTAGATGCTTCCGGACTCATTCCCTCAGGAGGCCCGACGAGAATAGCACCTAACAGGATCACGATCCCGGCCCAAAATCCAATTAGTTTTGATCTGTTCATTTCAAAGAATGTGCTCAAATGCAACACCTCAAATAAGATAAAATTACCTGAATTACCTAATTAATACTCAACACCGGCAACAGAGGCGATGCGAATGAGTTACATATCATCTTGCTTTGCCTGGGATCCGTTTAATGAAATCCGAACTTATTTTGGGCAGGAACTGGCCAATCAGGGGATAGAATCGATCAATGTCAGAATTGAATCATTTTTGGCTTATTGAAATCACAATACATTTTGATTGTTCTCAGCAACAGATATGATGGATATGGATGTACATTTACAGTCTTTAAAACCAAGTCCCCATATGCGCCATTTCATCCAATCCTTCCTCAGGCAATTCCGGTCGAATGGTTTTTTCACTTCCATCAAAATATCCAGTCTTATCATTGGATTTACTGTATGTACAGTACTCTTCTCCCTGGTGATAAATGAAATGGGCTATGATACATTCTGGAGCACGGAAGATCGATTGTACAGGATATCCATGGAGCAGTACCATGAGGGACAGCTCTCATTTAAAAGTGCGCGCAGTTACAGGGGATTGCCAGGATTGCTGACTGAAGAGCTCCCTGAAGTGACCGCAAGTACGCGTCTGCTACCCGATGTGATCACTGTCTTTGTGGGGGAGCAGCAGATCCAGGATGTCAGGATGTTCTATGCCGATACCAATGTATTCAAGGTGCTTCCCATGAAATTACTGGCCGCAGAAAGTGCTGAGGTATTCCCTGATATTCATTCCATGGCCATCTCCGCATCCCTTGCAAGGAAACTTTACGGGAGTGTTGATTGCCTGGGTAAGGAATTGAGATTGAACGAGGGCTGGACCTTCTATATCAGCACAGTCTTCGAAGACTATCCAGAAAAGAGCCACCTGACTTTTGATGTACTTATGTCCAGGGCCAGCCTCACCTACTACATGAGGAACTTCGATAACAGCGCTGGCATGCTGGTGGATACCGACAACTTCGAATATGTTGATCCCGGCCCCTACCACCGCAGCTCCTGGAACACGAGAAGTTACAACTACGTGCTGATCAAAGAGGGTGCAGACATGGAGCTGCTTCAGAAGAAAGCTGAGGAATTAATAAGTAAAGTAGAATTACCGGATCGCCTGGAGGAAGCGGTCATCATTCCCGATTTGCAGCCGGTGGAGGATATTCATCTTCATTCCTCCTACCCGGACGAGATCAGGGAGAACAGCAGCATGTTTTACATTTACATGCTGTTGCTTATCGGGTTGGTTGTCCTTGGGATCTGCTGGATTAACTTTATAAACCTTTATGCTGTAGTATTTCATGAAAGGGTCAGGGTAAGCGCCATCCGGATGATCCATGGTGCAGGTTTCCGCCGGATCCAGTGGGAAACATTTTCCATGGCCTTCGCGATGAGCCTGCTGGCTGCGGTCCTTTCCATTGGCGCTGCATTTACCGTACAGCATTTCAGCCCCTCATTTCATTTCTCCGGCAAATTGCTTCTGATATACCTCCTGCTGGTGATACTGACAGCCCTTCTCTCCATGCTGATCCCAATATCCGGTTTCAAACCGGGCAGGATCATGAGCCAGCTGAAAGGTGAGGTTTTGGGTACACCTCGAGGATCCATCTATCGAAGGCTCATGGTAGGCTTGCAATTTTTATCCGGAGTGGTTCTGATCAGCTGTACGCTGGTCATATTTTACCAGATGAAATTTACCCGCAATACGGATCTGGGATTCAACGATTCAAATGTGATCTATTCCTTCTCACCCATGACCATGAACCAGAGACCGGATATTCAGGAGAAACTGGTAATGTTCAGAAATGAGGTCTCAGCCATTCCCGGGGTAGATGCAATCTGCACCTCCTCTTCGGTGCCGGGCCGGGCAGTGCATTTTCCGGGAGTTACCCTAAGCTACCTGAAAGAGGGTGCCAATTCGGAGGTTTTTATTCAGCGCATGAATGTGGACTACAATTACTTTAATCTGTATGGCATCCGAATGCTGGCCGGCATGGGTTTCAGGAAAACTGACAATTACAATGTGGATGAAGTGGTCCTTAACCGTGAAGCAACTGAGGACCTAGGCTTCCGGGAGCCTGCCGATGCACTGGGAGAAAGGGTCCGCCTTGGTGAAAACAGTTTTCAGATTGTAGGGGTCATCGAAAACTACCACCACCTATCCCTAAAAGATAAGCTTGTGCCGATGGCCTTTTTCAAGAGCCTCAGGTGGCGGGCTGCGGTTGGCTATTATTCCTTCAGGTTGAATTCTTTCGATAGTAAAACAATTGAAAGTATTGAAAAGATATGGCAGAGGACCTACCCCGGGGAGCAATTCCTATTCCGTTACATGGAAGAAAGCTACGTGGAACAGTACGAGGCTGAACGTAACTTCGGAACCTCATTTATGATTGCAGCCATCCTGGCTATCCTTACTTCCTGCCTGGGATTGTTAGGGCTTTCCCACTTTCATATGCTGAAAAGGACCAGGGAGATCGGGATCAGGAAGACGTTTGGATCCAGTTCGATCCAGGTACTTATACGCCTCCAAACCGAAACCATCTTGATGGTGGTTTTATCATCCCTGGCTGGCATCCCAATGTCCTGGATTATCGCAAGGCGGTGGCTGGAAAATTTCTCCTACCGCATCGATCCCTCATGGTGGATGTTCTTCCTGGCATTTCTTCTCCTGTTTATAGTTTCCTTGCTTTCCACACTTATCCAGACCTGGCGGGCATCCACAAGAAATCCAGTGGATACATTGCGTTATGAATAGCCTTGGAGAATCAGGAAATGAGCAAAAACCTGGGCGAATTAAGCAATCCATAGGGGAAAGAAGTTTCTAATTTTATACAGAGAGAATTTCCGGACATTACACAAAAAGATGAGTATCATGAAAACACCGAATCCTGCTTTTATTCTGCCGTGCATTCTGACCGCATTCATTCTACTGGGCTCCTGTTCAGACAAGCCAATGGAAATATCCGGCTTCTCTGAGACCCTTGAACCTGTGGGCCGGATTCTCGAGGACCCGGAATGGACCAACTGGGACATGGCTCCCATCTATGATGAAAATGGGAAGATCCACCTTTATGTTGGCCGGTGGCCCAAAGACGGAAACTGGCTGGTCAATGCCCAGATCGTACATATGATCGCGGAGAGGCCTGAAGGACCCTATACATTGCTGGACACCGTATTTGTCCATGATACCATCAGCTATTTCAATCCGCAGATCAATAAGGTGGGTAACAGGTACGTGATGGTCTACGCTTACAAGGAGCGCTCCTTTCCCAATATCAATCAGAAGGTTGGCCTTGCCACATCCAAATCCCTTTACGGGCCATGGGAGACGAGTCCATACAATCCAGTACTTGCTCCAACCTTTGTTCCCGGTACTCCGGATTGCCTTCACGCCTCCAATCCTTCCTTTCATATGGACAGAGAAGGAAAATTCAGGATCTATTACAAATCGGTTTCCGACGAGCCCGGTGCACCCTATATCCGGACCGTATCCATGGCCATTTCGGACCATATAGATGGCCCTTATACACCTCACAATGACAATCCTCAAATTTCCTATGAGGAGTATGGGCTGGATGTGGAAGATCCTTACAATTTCATATACAATGGGAAGTATTACATGATCCTGGAAGACAGGATGGATGTGGCAAGTACCTATTCAGAGAATCCCGTGGACCCTGATACGGTTCGACCAGGGGGTTGGAGACCCGGATTGATCTATGAATCTGAGGACGGGATCCAATGGGAAGATCCGCAGATAGGCTACCAGACCAATGCATTCTATTTTAATGAACCGGTAAAGAGGTTTGAACGACCACATATTCTATGGAAGGATGGAGAACCCGTATACCTTTTCATGTCCCTGGCGGGGGGTAAATATGGTCTGGGCAGCGGGGCAGTCCTGAAAATCAACGAATGGGACACGCCTAAACAGAAAAGTGAAACCGCAGATAAAGGGCCTATGAAGAAACCCAATCCCTACCCGGAATGGAGCTGGGATAAAGTACCTGTGTACATTCATTTCGGCAAATACGATGGACTTACCGATAAGGAGATAGCGTTTGTAGCCACCCATTCCAACCTGGTCTGTTTTGAAAAGGGCCATGGAATGAATCCTCATGGATCCTCTGAAAAAGGCATTGAAGCTGATGCCTCAAGAGTGAAGGAGATTAACCCGGACGCAAAAGTAATTTATTACTGGAACACCTTCCTGGATTATTCCATGTTCGATGCGCACAAGGTATATAACGAGCATCCCGAATGGTGGCTCACCAAAATGGACGGCTCGCTTGATTTTAAAAGAGGTGACCTGAAACGCTATGATCTGTCAAATGCTGAAGTGAGGGAATGGTGGACCGATGAGTTGATCGCTGCCGTGGTTGAAGGATCCTGTGACGGGGTCTTTATGGATGCATTCCCCCAGATCACCAGTCAGGGAAATATAGCGCTGTGGGGACAGGAAAAATATGATGCCATCCAGGATGGCCTGATAAAGACCATTGAGCTTACCCGGGAAAAGATCGGTGCTGATAACATCATCATGTATAACGGGATCAGAAATACCAATAGCCTGCATTTCGGGATGCAATACGTGGATATCACTGATGCTGCAACCATTGAACACTTCGACCAGTTTTATAGCCGGGACAAGGAAAATGTGGCACTGGATATTGAAAACATGATTGAAGCAGGTAAAAGGGGCAAGATGGTGGTCATGAAGGGCTGGCCTGGATTCAACTGGACCCAGGGAGAAACCAGGGAAATTCCCTATGACGAACTTCTCCAGCGGGCCAGGGACAGTATAACCTTCCCTCTTGCCTGTTTCCTGGTGGCTGCCCAACCCCATTCCTATTTTTGCTACTCCTGGGGTTACAGGGATATGCACGGTTCACTTGACTGGTACCCGGAATTTGACAAACCGCTGGGCGAACCTGAGGCTCAGGCCGTAAGGGATGGATGGAGCTATACCCGGAGGTTTGAACACTGTGATGTCTGGGTTGATCTCGAATCTAAAGAAGCAAGGATTACATGGAAATAGCGAATCGGCAATTGAGGTATCTGGCTGCTATTTCTACCCTTTTATGCTCCCTCAATGGTAAAACCCAGCCTACATACTACCCTCCTTTCAGCTGGGACAAAGTTCCGGTATATATTCATTCCGGGAACAACCTGGGATTAAGTGACGAAGAGGTGGAGTTTATTGCTACCCACAGCGATTTTTACTGTTTTGAAAAAAACCATGGCCTGTCCACACACGGTTCAGCGGAAGCCGGACATGAATTTGACGCACAGAGAATCAAGGCCATCAATCCGGACATTACCCTGCTCTATTACTGGAATACATTCCTGGATTATCCATTTACAGAAGCCCACCAGGTATATGAGAGCCACCCTGAATGGTGGCTCTATTACCAGGATGGCACCC
The DNA here is from genome assembly GCA_964622985.1 of uncultured Bacteroides sp. GTDB lineage: Bacteria > Bacteroidota > Bacteroidia > Bacteroidales. Next base: position 10,671 of record CAZURA010000139.1, read on the forward strand.
TGGACCTGAAAAGCGGCAGGCACAAACGCTACGATCTCTCCAATCCGGAGGTAAGGGAATGGTGGGCAGAAGAGGTCCGTAAAGCTGTCACCCTGGGATCCTGCGACGGGGTATTTATGGATGCCTTTCCGCAGATTACCAGTGAAGCCAATATTGACCTGTGGGGCCAGGAGAAATACGATTCCATTCAGGATGGTCTGATCGAATTGATCAGGCTTACCCGCGAAAAAACCGATTCCTCTGCCCTACTGATGTACAACGGGGTACGAAATACGGACGACCGTGAATTCGGCATGGAATACCTGGACCTTTGTGATGCTGCTGCCATTGAACATTTCGACCAGTTTTCCAGTACCTCCAAAGAGAGCATACAACGGGATATGGAAGCTGTAATGGAGGCCGGCAGACAGGGAAAGGTCATTATCCTGAAGACATTCCCGGGTTTTAACTGGACACAGAGTGAAAAGATGGCTGAACCTTATGAGGATCTGCTGGAAGAAGCAAGGGAGAACATCACTTTTCCGCTGGCCTGTTACCTGGTGGCTGCACAGCCCTATTCCTATTTCAATTACTCCTGGGGATACCGGGCCTCATTCGGCACCCTTGAATGGTATGATGAACTGGACAGGCCCCTGGGAGAACCATTGGGGGATGCGGTAAAGGATGGGTGGGAATATACCCGTGAATTTGAGCATGTGAAGGTCTGGGTGAATATTGAAACAAAAGAGGCCAGGATTGAATGGGAGGATTATTTGCCCTTTCCGGGACAGACCGACAGCGCGATCATTGAACGCTCTCCCCATGAGGCGGCTGACAGCCTGCTATTTTCTTTCATTCCTGAATACCACAGCGACAGCATTCCTGAGTATAGCGGAAGTACAAGCTTCACCACCGAATACCAGCCATCAGGCAGCCCATGGAATGAGCAGTGCAACGAAGAGGATGTATACCTGGCCAGGTTAAACCATAAGACTGGCATGGATTCTATGCTCTGGGACCTGAGGATATCAAAGGGAGGAGCCATTTATTCATTTATTGGTCCTTATGGTGAAGGAGTCCCCCCACAGTTCCGCCCCTGGGATTTCAACACGGCACGCTGGGTCGATGACCTCTGGCAGACCGTAGCTCTTTCACAGGCCAACCACAATGCGGATGTTTTTGATGCACCCCCTGGTTCAACCCTCGGAAGGCCCGAGATCCCAAGCATGCGCTACTTCATACACGGAGCAGGTGTATACATGAATGATACCATGTTCTCACGTACCAATAAACCCTTCTACAGTCCACTGATGGGTTCGTGGTATGATGAAGCGAACAGGGCATTTCATACCATGAACTGGGGACAACAGGCCCATATACCCAGTATCCATAAGTCGCAGCTTCTCTATACCTACAAATACAAGGATCTGGGCAACGGGATTATGGAAAGTACCTATTGCATTCAAAATTTCGGTGACCATAAGGTGGATTACCTGAATATGCCATGGGGTGGGGTTCGGTCACTGAACCTGCCACAATGCTGGTTGTCACAACCGGGTGATTCCCTGGAAAGAACCTACAAAGTATTTGGAGGATCGGGAGAGCAGGGACTGCTTGAAAGCATTGACCAGAGCGGGGGTTATTTTATATGGGCAGCTGACGGGGAAGATGACAACCGCCCGGCCATGGCCATTGTGTTTGGTAAAGACAGGCACTATCATGAATTTCAGGATATCTATAATATGAAATCCACGCGCATAAGGTGGGGTGACGGAACCAGTGGTGTGGAGAGGAATTATTCAGTATTTACCGTCAACCCAAGATTGAACATCCATCCCGGGGCGACATTTTATTACCGGGTATTCTATATCAACGGAACCATGAAAGAGGTCCGTGAAAAGGCCAGGAGACTGGTTGATGCGACCGATTATGGATTTATTGACACTGATCCAAGGGAAACGCCGATGACATTCATCCGGGAAGAAACGCTGGACAGTGCATTTACAGAGGACATCAGACTTTTTGCTTCTCCGGTGGACCACATGGTGCCTCTGTTCCTGATGGAAAATACCAAAACAGGAAACCGGTACATATCTCCCGATCTCTATCACAATGCCAATACGTTGCCCTTTGCCAACCCTTACGATCCCGCCGATCCTAAATATGAAACATACCAGGATCAGCTTGTCTACAGGCATTATTCCGGGAATATTAAATACATCCGGTTGCTGGGATATGGCGTGGATAAGTATCAGGTTCCGATAAAGATCCGTTTTGCGCTGCTGGATACACTCATACGCGATACCTCCGCGATCATTCTGCCCGATGCCTATAAGAATCGAATCCTGATTCCGCTGGAACCCTGCGATACCTGTGTAACAGATCCTGATCCCGGACCCGGATTCATGTTGTACAATGACTTTGGAGTTGATCAGCGAATTCCCTGGACAGGCCCCATAAATATGACCTTTACAGACCGTGAACCCAATCCTGAAATTTCAGATGACAATCCCAGTCAGCTCACCGGTAAGGTAGTAAGGGGGAGTGGACCCTGGGCAAATGTGCATTTTAACCTTCCGGAACCAATAGATCTCTCCAACAACTCCACATTTAAAGTAAAGGCATATTTTGCGGGCAGCGAACCGGTTCCGGAGATCAGCAAAGTAAGGCTGATCCTGCGTAACAACGGAAATGGGGCTACCCAATATTCCCTGGAGAAGCGTGTAAAGACCGCCAATGCATGGGTGGAGTATACTTTTAACTGCTCGGAAGCCCTGGGAAGGGATGACTACAACCAGGTGTGGCTGTTTTTCAGTTCACCCGACAATGAAAATAGGGCTGTGGGACATACCTATTTCATCGATGACCTGATGGGGCCGCCGGTGCACATCCCTCAGCATTATACCCTGACCTTTTCCGTTACCAATAAGGATACAGGGGGAGCGCTTAAGGATGTCCCGCTGGCTGTTGGTGACCAGGTCCTTACCACAAATCTCCGGGGAGAAGTTGAATTCACCATGATGGAGGGGAGTTATTCCTACAGCATTGATAAGGCCGGTTTTTTCCCGGTGGAGTCAAGCCTTTTACTTATGAAAGATACGCTTATTCACATCGGGCTTGTGGAGTCTTTGGCCAACCTGAAATTCAGGGTATATTCAAATGATCTCCCTTTGAACCAGGTTGAGGTTCAGGTGAATGACACGCAGCAATTCACCAACCAGGTGGGCATTCTGTTATTACAGGATCTGCCCAGGTATGAAGACTATGCATATGCCCTGGAAAAGCAGGGATATGAGCCAGAAAGTGGGCTGGTCACACTGGAGGCGGATACCACACTAAATATCAATATGCAATTGGTGATTGCGGCGAAACAGCAGCCTGGCACTTACATTCAGCTCTATCCAAATCCTTCCGGATCCGGGCTCAGGGTTACATCGGACACTCCCCTTTTAAGGGCGGAGCTGCTCAATATTCAGGGAGAGTTGATGATAAGGTTCAACCAGGAGGAGCTGACCACTGTCATGGATCTTTCCGGCATACCCCAGGGAATATATCTCATGAAAATCTATCCGGTAGAAGGGCTTCCCCAGGTGCAAAAATTGATCAGAACCACTCATCAATAAAATGCTTTGACCTGATGAAAGAAGTGAAAAAAGAGTTGCATAAATAGTTCCTATGTTTAAAAAGCATAAGCCGGAGCAATTGATTATATTAGGTAAGCA
>CAZURA010000140.1:0-14206 GCA_964622985.1 uncultured Bacteroides sp.
AGATAGCTCTCTTAATCAAGTTCTTCCGTGCCATTTGTAACTCATTTCTACTAGTTCAATTTCAATGGTGTTAAGTATTGCTTAACAGTCTTATAGTTATAAACTTAACCGAAAAAATGTTATTGATTACCTCAAATAGGCTTTTTTTTATTAAACATAGGAACTAATTTGAGGAATTCTTTTACCAACCAGATACCAAACATGTCCTATTCTCCCAAGGCTTTACTGATCCTATTATTCACAGTCGGGTACTTAACCCTTTCTTTGGCTCAAACAGGTGAGATCCTCGAGATAAAGACGAATCCATCCATCCAATACCAGACCATCGATGGTTTTGGAGCATCGGATGCCTGGAGGGCACAGTTTGTGGGCAAGAACTGGCCACTGGAAAAAAGAAGCAAAATAGCTGACCTGCTGTTTAGTCAGGAGTTTGACCAGGCTGGCAATCCGCTGGGTATTGGTTTGTCTCTTTGGAGGTTTAACATTACTGCGGGTACAGCGGAGCAGGGGGACACTTCGGGTATCCATAATGTATGGAGAAGAGGTGAATGTTTTCTGAATGCGGATGGTTCTTATGACTGGAATAAACAGCAGGGGCAACAATGGTTTATGAAAGCGGCAAAAGAACGGGGTGTTGAGAAACTATTGGCTTTTCCCAACGCCGCCCCTGTGCATCTTAGTGCAAACGGAATGGGGTATGCCTCGAAAGGTCAAATCAATATCAATCTCAAACCGGGAGGTATGGCCTTATATTCGAAGTTCCTGGCAGATGTAGTGGTTCATTTTGAGAATGAAGGAGTGTTTTTTGATTACCTCAGTCCGGTGAATGAACCCCAGTGGGACTGGAATGATGGAGGCCAGGAAGGTACCCCGGCCCTGAATGAAGAGATATATAGCCTGGTGAAGTACCTGGCCCGCGAACTATCAGAAAGGGGATCGGCAACTGACATAGTTATTGGAGAAGCGGGTACCATTGGCCATGCATCGATCTCTATGAAAACCATGGGAATGGATGGAGATGGGCGGGATAACCAGGCCAGGTTTTTCTTCAACCCGGCTTCTCCATTTTACATAGGTAATCTGCCCAATGTGGCCCATGTTATATCGGCGCATAGTTATCATTCGGTTTGGCCCATTGCAAACCAGATTTTATATAGGAATATTGTTGCGGATAATATCCGGGCTGCCAATCAGGATCTTGGGTATTGGATGAGCGAATATTGCATCTTGCAGGAAAACAGTGAGATAGGAAGTGGAAACGGCAGAGACCTGGGTATGGCCACAGCCCTCTATGTAGCCCGAATTATTCATCATGACCTTACAATTACCAACGCCAGATCCTGGCAATGGTGGACAGCCATAACCGAGGTGGATTTCAAAGACGGATTGGTATACCTGGATGATGGATCTGAAAAGGGTACTGGAAAAATGGGGGGATATATCCAAAGTCTGCAGTATGACGGAGCGGTTAGGGAGAGTAAACTACTCTGGGTGTTTGGGAATTATTCCCGGTTTATCAGACCTGATATGGTTAGGATCCAATGTGAATTTTCCTCGAAGCAATCTCCGGAGAATGGTATGCTGGTTTCTGCCTATAAAGATTTGAAAAGCGGGAAGCTGGTCTATGTAGTGACCAACTTATCTGAACAGTCTGGGCTTGTCACGATTGGAGGAACGGATGAGATAAAGTCTTATACCACGGACAAAGATTCAGATATGGAATATTCCGTTCAAAGGTCCGACAGGATAGTACTTCCAGCCAGGTCTATGGTAACCATTATTAATTAATCCAGTACGAAAGCTTCACCACTATGCCCCGGTCCTTGGTCCGCAGACCTGTCGGATAGGAGTTCTCGGTATAGACAATAAAGAGATCCGATACAGGGGCAAAACGCCACTGGAACCTCATGTTCACATTCAGGTTGTCCACCTGGTTATTGTACTGCACAAAAGTGGTGAGGAACACTTTCTCTGTGAAGGTAATATCCAGTCTGGGCCCAATCAGGATCAGGTCTGCACTGGTGTATGGTTCCGGCAGGAGGATCCGGTTAAAAGAGGTGAGGAGGGAGAGACTGCCATAGGGCTGTACCCGGTAGTTCAGATTGGAGTTCAGGCTCATCCGTGTGCCATTGAAAAAGCCACCGTACCGCCCTGTGACCATGTAAGTAAACAGTTGCTTCTGATTGGACAAGTAATTTATTGCCACCTCTGTCCACTGGTATTCGCTCCCGGCAGGAAGCATCTCACCCCCTGTATGAGTGGGATCAAATGGTTCCAGCAGCCTGACGTACCCCTCTTCCAGGTCCACGGAGATCTTACTTCTGTCCATCCAGGTCAGGGAGTAGCTCAACTCAATCTCACGGTCGGTGAGTGAAAGATCGGGATCAAAATAGAGATCCGCTGTGAACTCCGGTCCGTGGTTAGCGATCCGGTTCGACATAGGATAAAACTGGTAACCTGTCGAGGGCGTTGTCTGATGATATCCCTGGCGTCTTATAAAACCCATTTCCGCCAGGTAGTTGCCGCCCACATAGGTCTGGTTCCAACCTGCTGAGAACTGTTGGGTTTCATATTTGATCATAGCTGCTCCGGTGAAACGATTACCCTCAGGACCCGGATTAAAGGATTGATGATAGAATGTCTTACCGGTCCAGTTGTTATCTGCACTGGCAAAGTTAAACTCTGCACCAGCCACCCGGTTAAAACTGTTACCGTGATATGCAGTATCGTCCGGAGCAGCCATCACCTGTTTATTGGTCATAAATATGCCCACATTGGAACGGCTCAGGACTTTTCGTTGCAATACGGCTACGCTATAGTTATCGGCAGAGTTTAGATCCTTCACACCCGTTTGCATATTCATGATACCAATGCGCCAGTTCTCCCCGGCATTCCCGCTAAGTCTCGCCCCCGCCAGAACCGGAGTATTCAATCCGATTCTACGGGAGAAAAAGGGCCGCAGGTTTTCAGCACCCAGGTTAGCGAAAAGATCAGAGTTTTCGAGGAAGAATTTCCGTTTCTCAGGGAAATAGAGTTCAAAACGATCCAGGTTCAGCTGTTGCTGATCTACCTCTACCTGGGAATAGTCCGGATTTATGGTAACATCCATGTTCATTGAGGTAGAAAGGATCACTTTGGCATCCAGTCCTGCACCTCCTCCAAAATCCACCTCCTCACCAGCCTCTTTCTGATGAGTTGCTTTCCCGGATAAATAGGGGATCAGAGAGAATCTCACACCGGAGGGTGGAGGAGGTTCCTCCCAGAGCAGGGTTCCGGTATAGGCCAGATTGGCCGATTGAAACTGCCGGGGTACCGGTGCCCAGCTCGATTTTTCATTGGCCTTCAGGTCCAGCCGACTGAAATTGATACCCCATTCAGTCACATCTTCCCGGTACCGGATGGTCCTGAAGGGAATACTGAACTCAGCCACCCAATAGTCAGGATGATTCTTGACAGCTGAATAATATTTTCCATCCCAGTCGTTGTTCACAAATCCACCATTGGCCTGTATTCCATCCCACTGGGCTCCTGCTGAAGAGATGCCAAATGCAAATCCATTGGTCTGGTCATTATAGGTGTCGATGGCCGCAAAGAAATTGTCATTCCTCCCAAAGCTCCAGTCCCTTCTGAGAGATTCTGCAGGTCTTTTTCCGGGCAGTGTATCATGGCAAATTATCCCCATATACATGTGATTTGCATCGTAAGCAATCATCACCTCCGTCTGTGCCTGGGCATACCCGGTATCAATGGGGAGAATTCTATGAAACGGGGTTGTTTTTTCTGCCATCGACCAGACCTCCTCATCCAGCACACCGTCTATTTCGATGATCTCCCAGGTTCTCTTTGCCTGAAGCTTGTAGGCGTCTCTGTTAACTGGGGTATTCTGCCCTAAAACTGCCTGATGGTAAAGTAGTGAACATACCAGGAGTGCTGGAAATCCATATTTCATAGCGAATATAGGATGCGTATAACTTATCTATGAGATCTGACGGTAAAGATAGTCAAGTAGAGGAAACATCAAATCCTGGTTGCTTCCATAATAGCGCTTTTCACTCAGGATCTCCTGCTCCGATTGGATATGAGGCCCCGGGATTAGCTCACTCTTGCAGTGATCCACCAGCTCTTTGACCGATTGGGGGGTGACTTCCAGATGGAACTGAAGGGCTATCACCTTGTTGTTATAGATAAATCCCTGGTTTGGGAATACCTGGGATTCTGCAATGCGGACAGCTCCTGAAGGAATGGGGAAGGTATCACCATGCCAGTGAAATACCTTTCGGGTGGCAGGGAGGTCTTTCCATATCATGAAATCGCCCAGTGCGGGAAGGAACTGTAAGTTGTACCATCCAATCTCCTTTTCATTCCCGGGATATACATCGACACCCAATGCTGCTGCAATGATTTGAGCCCCCAGGCATATACCCAGGAGTGGTTTTCCTGAATTGATATAGCGGGTCACCCAATCGATCTCATCCTGCATCCAGGGATGAATGTGGAAATCGAATACATTCATGGGTCCTCCCATGATGATCAACATATCCACATTTCCCAGATCCGGCAAAGGATCATCTTCATAGAAACGGGTGTAATTCAGATGAAGGTTATTCTGCTCAATCCAATGGGTGATGATGCCAGGACCTTCAAACGGCACATGCATGAAACAGTGAATGCTAGCTTTTTTGCTCATTACAGTTCTCCTTTCCAAACCGGCACAACAAATCACGCACCATATCCACACTCTCAATGTAATAGGAAGCTTTTGTGGCTTTTGTCCCCACTTTAATGGAATAGGTACCCTCGGGCATGGCATCAAAGGTGTACTCATCGGTCCAATCATCACCTACAGCAAAAATAAAATCATATTGGGTTTCCCCCATCTTTTGAAGAGCTGCCCTGCCCTTATTAATACCCGAGTACTTAATCTCCAGCACCTTATCTCCATCCATGATCTCCAGGTTCAGGTTGGAGGTGAGGGTTCGCAACTCATCTTTCAGTTCCCAGGCGCGCTGCATTCCCAGGTCGGGATCCGCCTTCCTGTAGTGCCACACAAGGGAGAAGTTCTTCTGCTCTATAAAAGTCCGGGGGGTTCGATCCACATAATATTCAAGCAAGGGCTGCACCGACTCTTTCCATTCGTTGTCAATTTGCTCCATCATGTGCCATTCGCCCTGGGGTTCTCGAAGCCAAACCCCATGCTCTGCAATAAAATGGATCTTCCAATCCTCATCAAACCACCTGCTCAGTGTCTCTTTATCCCTTCCACTGATGATCACCACCGTATTATTCTGATCAAGGGTCAGGTTTTTCAGGATCTCGTAGAGCTCAGCATCGGGTTTAGCATCTTCAGGATCCTTGGTGAACCAGGAGAGGGTTCCGTCATAATCCAGAAACAGAATGCGGTGTTTGGTTTCTCCATAGGTAGTTATAATGCTTCGCATACGGGTATTGTTGACCTTCTTGGTCAGGTTCACCTCCTGAATCTCTTTGACACTCTCCAGGCTTTTGATAAACTCGTTTGCCCACCGCGCTACATTATATCTTTGTAGCCTCTGCATCATCACTTTATTACGTCGCACCTGCTCATCCTCAGGCATTTCCAAGGCTTCTCTGATGGCTTCGGCAATATCATCCAGGTTGTTGGGATTGACCAGCAGGGCTTCATGAAGCTCTTTTGATGCACCTGCAAGTTCACTCAAAATAAGTACTCCTTCCCCATTGTGCCGGGAGGCAACAAACTCCTTGGCAACCAGGTTCATCCCATCCCTCAGAGGGAGTATAAGCGCTATATCGGAAAGGGAATAGAGATCGATCCGTTCATCCATAGTAAACTCCTGGTTCAGGTACCTGACGGGGGTCCAGGTAAGGCTGCCGTAATTACCGTTGATCCTTCCCACCAGCTCATCCACTTTACTTTTCAGGTTAAAGAATGATTCACTGGTCTCACCTGATGGGATGGCCTGGACGATCAGGCTCACCTTTCCCTGGTATTCGGGGTAGGTCTGGATAAACCTTTCAAAGGCTCTGAGCCGTTGAGGAATGCCTTTGGTATAGTCCAGTTTATCTATGGACAGGATCAGTTTTTCCAGGTGTCCCGATTCTTTGAAAAGCTTCATCTCTTCCTGAATAATGGAAGGTTTGGATGCTTTACTGTGAATATGCAGTGCTTTGTTCCTGAACCTGTCGTAATTGATCCCCTTCGGGAAAACATCCACCTTCATGGTCCGTTCACCGACCGAGATGCGGTTAAATACAGAATCGACCCCCATAAGGCGTCTCACCGTACTCATAAAATGCCTTACATAATCATAGGTCTGAAACCCGATCAGGTCTGCACCCAGCATCCCTTCAATCATCTCCTGCCTCCAGGGAAGCAACCTGAATATTTCAAAGGAGGGAAAAGGTATATGTACGAAAAGCCCAATGGGGATACCCGGCTTTTGTTCCCTGATCATTTGAGGAAGAAGCATGAGGTGATAATCATGGATCCACACAATATCTCCCTCTTCAATTATTTCCAGGATCTTCTCGGCATACAACCTGTTGATCTTTACGTAAGCTCTCCAGGACACCTCGCTGTATGTAACATTTTCTGTGAAATAGTGGAACAGCGGCCACAGAGTGTTTCGGGCAAAACCATGGAAATAGAGATTGCGGTCTCTCGTCCTGGGAAAGACAGGAGCACAATTATAAGGATCCAGCTTCTTTTCCAGTGCGTTGATCTCCTTTGGGCTAAACTCATGGTTTTCGAATTCAGTAAGCCCTACCCACTTAGGATTGTACGTCTTATAGAAGTGTTGCAAACCCGAGATGGTTTGCTCATCCGCTTTTTCGATCAGGTATTTCTCATCTTGCCATGTGATGTGAACTGGTAAGTGATTGGAGGCAAGTATGAGACGTTTCATATATTCTTAATTTATTATCTTCAACGATTAATATGCTCCTATAAATTTAGATACCTTGACGGCTATTACCAAATAATTAATATCAACACAATGGCTTTTAAACCCAAATTTGATGCTGTAATTTTTGACCTGGATGGTGTAATTACTAAAACTGCTCTTGTTCATGCCTCTGCATGGAAGAAGATGTTTGATGTCTATATGAAAAGCAGGGAAGAACGGTTTGGCGAATCTTTTCGTGAATTTACGCATGCAGGTGATTATCTGCCCTATGTGGATGGGAAACCCAGGTATAAGGGTGTGGCATCCTTCCTGGAGTCCCGGGGTATCAACATCCCTTTCGGTGATCCATCGGATGACCCTGATCAGGAGACCGTATGTGGTTTGGGTAACAGAAAGAACATCATGTTCAATGAGGTGCTTGATCAGGATGGAGTAGAGGTATATGAAAGTTCAGTTGAGATACTTCAGGGATTGAAAGAAGCCGGAGTCAGGATCGGAGTGGCCTCTTCCAGCAAAAACTGTAAACCGGTGCTGGAGAAAGCCGGACTGCTTCACTATTTTGAAACCCGGGTAGATGGTGTGGTTTCAGCTGAAATCGGATTGCAGGGAAAGCCGGAACCCGATATTTTTACAACTGCCTGTGACAATCTTGGAGTGGAGTACCACAGGTCTGTGGTGGTAGAGGATGCGTTTTCAGGAGTTCAGGCAGGGAAGAAAGGGAATTTTGGGCTGGTTTTGGGGCTTGCCCGTGAGGAGAACAGCCGTGAGTTGCTCGTGGGTGGAGGCGATATTGTTGTGGAGGATCTTGAAGAGATCGGGTTAGAAGGGATCAATAATTGGTTTGAGCATGAAATGGAGCAGGATGGATGGTTGTTGAAATACTATGACTACGATCAGAGTAATGAGCGGTCAAGGGAGGCGCTGCTGGCCATTGGAAATGGATATTTCGGTACACGCGGAGCCATGGAAGAGAGCAGTGCCAATGAGGTGAATTATCCGGGTACTTATGTTTCCGGATTATTTAACAGGCTGGTTTCCAAGGTGGGGGACAGAGATATTGAGAACGAGGATTTTGTAAACATATCCAATTGGTTGCCGGTCACATTCAGAGTGGACGGAGGAAATTGGTTTGAACTTGCACCCGATCCTACCCATCACATCAGGAGCATCACACGTACTCTTGATCTCAGATCCGGGGAATTGAGAAGAGAGATGATTGTAGAAGATCCCGAAGGCAGAACCACCCTGATCAAATCGTCCCGGTTTGCAGGAATGGCCGATCCCCATCGTGCAGGTATCAGATATGAGGTAAAACCCTTGAACTATTCCGGGAAGATCGAGATAAAGTCGGAGCTTCGTGGTGATCACGAGAACAGGGGAGTTAAGCGTTACAATGAGCTGATTCAGAAGCATCTTATACCGGTAACGGAGCAGATTAATGGTGATACGGCTGACCTGGTGGTAAAAACCACTCAGTCGGATATACTGATAGCGCTGAGTGCCAGGAACCACCTTAGGCAGGGAGGCAAAACAATTGAACCGGTATCAGGAACCGGAGAGGGATGGATCAGCCAGGTATTCAGTTTAGAAGCAGTTCAGGGAGAGAACGTGGTACTGGAAAAGATGGTGGCTATCTATACCTCACGGGATCCCGGAGTAGAGGATCCGTTGAAAGAGGCTCAATTGACTCTGAGTGAGATCTCCAAATATGACCAAGAGCTGGAATTATCTGCCGGCAGGTGGAAAGAGCTTTGGGAACAAATGGATATTACCATCCATGGAGACAGGGAGGCTCAACGTCTGATTCGGCTTCACCTCTTCCATATGATGGTGACGGCTTCGCCCCACCATGCAGGGCTCGATTCGGGAATCCCACCAAGGGGATTACATGGGGAAGCTTACAGGGGCCATATCTTTTGGGATGAATTGTACATCCTCCCGCTCTATAACCTCCATTTTCCCGAGGTGGTCAAGTCGGTACTTATGTATCGCTATCGCAGACTGGATGCAGCCAGGACGTATGCTAAAGAGTACGGCTATGAAGGGGCCATGTTCCCATGGCAGAGTGGAAGCGATGGAAGGGAAGAGACCCAGATCATTCACCTGAATCCGATTTCGGGTGAATGGGGGGATGACTACAGCTCACTTCAGAGGCATATCTCATTGGCTATAGCTTACAATGTGTGGAACTATTACCATGCCACAGGTGATATTGAATTCATGGAGGAGTATGGCGCGGAAATCATGCTGGATATATGTAAATACTGGGCCAGTAAATCGAAGATGGATCCTTCTGATGGCCGGTACCATATTGACAAAGTGATGGGTCCGGATGAATTTCACGAAAAATTACCTGGTTCGGAGCAGGGAGGTTTGACCGATAATGCCTATACCAACATCATGGTGAGTTGGATGATGGACAAGGCCTTCAGGGTTATGAACGACCTGAGTTCCGATCCTTGTGAGCGTATTTTGAAGAATCTTTCTCTTACCCGGGAAGATCTCGATACTTGGGAAGGGATTTTACATGGACTTGCATTACACGTATCGGATGAGGGAATTGTGGAGCAGTTCAAAGGCTATTTCGACCTGGCTGAGCTGGATTGGGAGCATTACCGGAAGAGCTATAAAGATATACATCGGCTCGATCGAATCCTGAAAGCCGAAGGCAAATCACCGGACAATTTCAAGTTAGCCAAGCAGGCTGACTTCCTGATGAGTTTCTATAACCTGGGATTACCCGAGGTAACCCGGATCTTAAAAGAGAATGGATTTGACATGCCTGATGATTATGTGCAATCCAATTTTCATTACTACATCAATCGGACCTCCCACGGCTCGACGCTGAGCAGATTAGTGCATGCACGGCTGGCATGGCAAATGGGAGACCGTGATTTGGGTTGGAGCCTCTACCTGGATGCCCTGAGATCAGACCTGGTAGATATCCAGGGAGGGACCACCGGTGAAGGGATACACTGTGGTGTCATGGCAGGAACTGTATTTGATGTGATCTCTACCTATGCTGGACTTAACCTGAGTGGGAGCGTACCTGAGTTGAATCCGGACCTTCCGGACCATTGGAAAGGTCTGGAATTCAGGTTTATGTTCCGTGGAACGTACTTCCGGGTAACCATCTCCGGAAATGATGTAAAGATTTCTGGTAAAAATGGCGGAAAGGAAAAAATAAAAGTACATCTTTGCGGAGCAAATATAGAACTGTCACAGGATGAGCCTGTTTCAGCTTCACTAAACTAAAAACCTACCACATGTTAGGGGATATTCTTCTAATTAACGATATGCATAAAGATGCGGCACAATCCATCTTTGAGCACGTGATGAAAAAATGCAGTGAGGAGGGCGACCGACACAGGTGCATTGTAGCCATTTCAGGAGAATCTGGGTCCGGAAAATCCGAACTGGCGCATTCACTGGGTAAGCTTCTGAAGGAGAATAATATACGTGTTAAGGTGATACACACTGATAACTACTATAAGATCCAGCCCTTACTTCGGGAAGAGTGGCGACGTAACAAGGGATTTGAACGGATCGGCATCGATGAATACGACTGGATCAAGATCAAGAAGACCATCCGCGATTTTAAGGAGGAACAGGAGTGCATGATACCCTGTATTGATCTGATCCCTGAACAAGTGGACAAGCTTATCACCGATTTCAGTAAAATCGACCTTCTTATCATCGATGGTCTCTATGCCATAAATGCACCTGATAGTGATTTGCGGGTATTCATCGACCTGACCTATCATGAAACGAAGATCAATCAGATCATTCGAATGAAAGAAGCCATGAGTGACTTCCGACTATCGATTCTTGAAAAAGAGCATCAGGCTGTGGCCTCTCTTAAAAACATGGCCGATCTGATCGTGGATAAGTCCTACCAGGTGGTTACAGCCGACCAGCATATGAAAGCGAATTAGATTTTTCGATTTCTCCATTTGCAGCCAATTTTCTTTATGCCCTGTTTTCCTCATTTTACCTTATTCTAAAGGGTATAAGTGGTGAAAAAGATAGATGATTAAATGCAACCCTTGCAACCGGGATCTCGTATATATGGTCGTTATATCATTACTAAAAAATTAATATGATGAAGAAGTACTTGAATTTCAGGGCATTAGTTTCCTTGACGCTGGCTATATCCCTCTTGTTTACTACGATTTCCTGTGACAAGGAGAAGTTGGATCTACGCCCGGATCTACCTCCCATTGAAAGCCTTGTGATGGATTTTGAAGCTTTCAGTGATCCACCTCCAGGTGGAAGCAAAGGGACCACAAATTCATACGAGAATTTCGCACACTCTTATTTCTCTGTTCTTTTCTGGAATGTTGCTACAACGATTACCATGGCACTACCCGTGGTAGCCTATGGCCATTTACTTCTGCAAACTCCAGTTTATGTGGGTGACCAAACCTGGGAATGGAAGTACGACTTTACGCATATTGGTTTAGCCTATACGGCAACTCTTACAGGTGCGCGAATCAGTAATGAAGAGTTCTCCATGGAGATGGCGATTGCACTAACGGCAGCCCCGGACCAGGGTGTCAAATGGTTCGACGGCGTTATCAGGTACGATCACACACATGCCACATGGAACCTCTATAAGGATGGTTCAGTGAAAATCCTTCAAGCCGAATGGAACATGGATTTTGAGACTGAAGAAGGAGACCTTACCTATACTTACATGGAAGAAGGTCATGAACAGGAAGGCAGTTATATCATGCTGGCCTATGTACCCACCAACACGTACGATGCTTCCTATACCATTTCACTTGCCGCCAATGAAACTGTCATAGAGTGGATGACTACCACCATTGAAGGCCGGGTAAAGGATCAGGCTAGATTTGGAGATACCGATTGGCATTGCTGGGATTCACAAGCCAATGGACTGGTAGATAAAGTATGTGATCAATAAGGAAATCTATCCTCATGGAAAAAGGTGCGATACCCCTCGCACCTTTTTTTTGTCACGGACCGGAAGAAACAATAGCCACCATTACTATATATTGACCCTGGAGATATTACATGGTGGCTTTTTATCTTCCTATCCGGTACGATAGCTTCAGCATTACCCCATCGGTGGGATGGATATCCCACATATTCACAAAGTCCTCTCCGAAATTGAATTGACCGTTTGGATCGTATCCGGATCGTGATTGGGACCAAACCAGGTAGATAAATGATCCGGGCCGGTACTCCCACCTGAGTACCAGATTAGAGAGAAATTCCTTGACACTAAAGTCCGGATTGCCGATAGTGTACTCCAGGGAAGTAGCCGTTTCGGTAATGTGGTAATAACTCCCCGATTCCACATATTCAATCTCATCAGGAGTGTAAGTGCGAAAACGGTTTGAGAAGCTTTCCGCAGTGGGCTCGGTGATATATTTAAAGTCGTAGTAGTCACCCGAAGCAATGAATGGCTGACCCCAGAACTGCACGGTTAATTCGGGGGTGATGATTAGGTCTAATCTGAGCGACATACTAAAAGTCTTTTGATCGATGCTCCCAAATATATACCTCTCATCATTCTCGAGATGTTGTTGAGATACATATTGCAGTTGGCTTTTCCTGTGACTGTAATCCGGGTAGAATGAGACACTCAGGTTGCTAATGGGTTTATAGGTAAGATCAAAGTCGACGTTGTACATAGTTCTTGAATCTTCGTCACCTTTGGAGATGAATCCGCTCACCTCAGCTACCAGCTTTTTTCTTGAACTGGTTGAAACGAAACCATTAAGCGTGTAGTCACCTGGAAGCCGAAGGATGGGTCCTCCTCTTAATGTGGTATTGGAATATATTTCCGAATCCTTATTGACAAAAAATCCTGCATGCCACAAGTTTTTAAACTCTGCAAAGCCGTTGATGTTGAACCCAATAATCTGGTGCCGGCCTCCGAAATCCCATGCATTGTATTGATTGGCGTTGATCCTGAGGCTTCGGAAAATGCTGAAGGGTTCGTTGAAACGGTAGCCCATCCATAAGATCTGAAGTATCTCATCGGCTTGATTTAAGAAGCCAATATCGTTTAATTCCAGTCCGGGTGAATTATAGAACAAAAAGGCTCCAAAATTGAATTTGCCACTCTGCTTGGTAAATTGCAGACTGCCTCCATATCCCGAAAGAGAGGTGCGGGTTGAATCAAGCACTACATAATCGGCATCAGGTCTCTGGTAGTAATGAACCGGTGAACGCTGAGTTCTGATCATGGCCTCTTCCGAACCCTTTACCTGGCTCATATAGGAGGAGAAAGAGAGAACATAGCTTCGGTCAGCGAAATATTGCTGAAAATCGATCCCTCCTGTGATAGCAGAATGGTGAAGGTAGTTGAGATGCTCTTCATCGTGGACCCTGTGAGTGGAAGTGATCATCCCACCCACTATAGTGTTCCCTTTCTGAAACTCTTTGGATACACGGCTGGCAAAGTAATTAGTAACAGGCTCAACGGTTTCAAATCTGCGATCTCCATTATGGTCAATCACTGCCTTCTCTCCGGCAGTTACACTTTCCATGATCCCCACAGAGAGCCCATTTTTCGTTTTTCCGGTCACTTTGGCCGCTCCCAGAATATTGGTGAACTTAGGTATGCTGGCATATTCACCGTCATTCAGTGAGGGGTAGTGGTGAGGTTGTCTGCCAATCCTGCGTGAATAGAAAAGATTATCCATACTATGAACTGCCAGGTCAAAGTCGAAAATATTCTTCCCTTCTATGAAGAAGGGGCGCTGTTCTTCGAAGAAGGTCTCAAATGCTGTAAGATTTACCTGCGAAGGATCGGCTTCTACCTGACCAAAATCGGGGTTGACGGTCATGTCCAAAGTGAAGTTGTTGGTGATCCCAATTTTGGCATCCAGTCCCCCGTTATAACTTCGCTTAGATCCTTCATCTCTGAAGGGATTTTCGGATTCCTTTTCATACCATTCCGAACCTGCGACGGCATATGGGGTTATCTCTGCCTGTTTCTTTGGATTTATGTCTCGAAGACCATGCAATTCACCTATCAGATGGACAAAGCCAGGTGATTCTTTTGAGAGGGGTTGCCACAATGACATTTCACTGTTTCTGTAAATCTCTCTGGCCACCTGGAGTCCCCAAACGCCCCCACTGCTTTTGTCAAATCTGAGCTGACTGAACGGTATCTTTGCTTCCATGGTCCAACCTTTGTCATCCACCTGGGTCTTTACCCACCAGATTGGATTCCAGGTTTCATCCTCGTTTTGCCCGTTATTGGACATATAAAAATCTAATCTCTTAGGGGTTAGTTCCCCGCCGCTTGCGGCGAAAAGTTTACCTTT
>CAZURA010000141.1:0-14174 GCA_964622985.1 uncultured Bacteroides sp.
TTAATGGCAAGTTATGAAATAAAACAGACATATTCAAGTTGACATGACACTAGTATCTACGTAAATGTTATTTCGGGACAATTCCCGCTTCAATGATAATGAATTGTGTTGGGGTGACTACTATTTCAGTACATTAATCTTCAGGTTGGTAGGATAAGTGGCTGAATGATACACCCGGTGGGTCGCCTTCTTGAATGCATCCTCGTCGCACTGGTAAATATCAGTAAAAGTCTGAGGGTTACGATCGAACAGAGGGAACCAGCTGCTCTGCACCTGTACCATGATTTGATGCCCTCTCAGAAACGTATGGTTAATATCGGGCAGAACGAATGCTACCCGGGTGATCTCACCAGGGACAAATGGCTCCGGGTTCTCAAAGCTGTTTCTGTATTTCCCCCTGAAGATGTCTCCCCTGATCAGCATCTGGTAGCCGCCCACCTCAATCTCTCTGCTATTCAGTCCCCTGTTATCGGCAGTATCAGGATAAACATCGATTAACTTTACGGTCCAGTCAGCATCTGTACCGGTGGTGGAGACAAACAGCTCCACTTCCACAGGTCCCACTACGGTCAGGTCTTCTTCCAGCACCTGACCTTCGTAAACCAGTACATCGGGTCGGGTTGAGGCGAATCGCTGATCCTCCGAAAGGTATTGTCCGTTATAAAAGCCACGGGCACTCAAGAAGGGTGCTGTGTAGGGTACAGGTCGGTCAGGATCGCTGATGAATTCATCATAGGAGTTTTCAGCTCCTTTGGGAACTGAAAAGGAGAGATCACCCTCTTTTTGCAGATAGATCTGTGTCTCTTTTACCTGATTAGGTGGCCACGTCTCATAGGCTCTCCAGTTGTCTGTGCCGGTCTCAAATACCCAGGCTTCTGACAGTTCCAGATCTCCTTTGCCCTTCAAATAGTAACTGAAGAAGGGGTATTCGATCTCATTCATATAGAAGTATTTATCTTCTTCTCTGAAAGGGATCCTGCTTGGATTATTGTATTTCGGATTGTGCCAGCCCCCATGGGTCCATGGGCCCATTACCAACATGTTGGTGGCATTTACATTGTTATGTTCAATGGTCTTATAGGTATGAAGCGCACCTGAAAGATCCTCCCCGTCATACCATCCTCCCACGGTAAGGACTGCAGGTGTAATATTCTTGAGATGAGGTAATGTACTCATGGATTGCCAGAACTCATCGTAATTGGGATGGCTGGTGATTTGATTCCAGAATTCAATGGAATCATGCAGGTATTTTTCATTGAGGTTCTTCACGGGACCGAGGTCCAGAAAGAAGTGGTAGGCATCGTCAGATGGATATTGAAGCCGGGTTCCTCTCGATGTACTGGGTTCTGAGCGCCTCTTTCCGAAAATTTGAAAGAAATTGAATGACATGGCATAAGTGAATGCCCCGTTGTGATGCATATCATCCCAAAGGAACCAGTCAGAGATGGGGGCCTGGGGACTGGTACACACCATAGCGGGATGTGCGTTGATGGTTCCCATAACCGTGTAGAATCCGGGATAGGAAACTCCATACAAACCCACTTTACCGTTATTATTCTCAATGTTGTTAATGAGCCATTCCACAGTATCCCAGGTGTCGGTGGTCTCATCCACATCCTTTGTGCTACTGTAATCAGAGAGGACTGGCCGCATATTTATAAACTCTCCTTCCGACATGAACTTACCTCTCACGTCCTGAAACACAAAGATGTATTTATCCTCCTGGAGTTTCTTATTGGGAGAAAGTGAACGCTTCATCCGCTCTCCATAGGGACCGATTGAATAGGGTGTGCGCTGCATGAGAATAGGATATACCTCCGATTGATCTTTGGGGGAGTAGACAATGGTATAGAGTTTAATCCCGTCTCGCATTTCCACCCGATATTCCTGTTTGACATAATTTTCAATGACATAAGATTCTGGCTGAGCTGCTGCTGGAGTGAGAAAAAGTAAGCTGAGTACGGAGAAAAAGAGAGGCTGCTTCATTATCATTAAATTGGTTTTAAATTATATTCAATGTACTATATAACACCAGGATTATCATCTTGTTTAACTGAGAATTTCCCATCTTTAGATTGAGAAAATTAATTGAATACTCACCTATAAATTTATTATCATGAATTACAAGAACATTTCGAGAGGCATAGCTGCTCTATTGATGGTTTTACTGGTATCCGCATTCTCCTATGAGGCTCCCGTTGCAATGTTTAGCCCGGTGGGGACCTGGGAATGGTCAGCTCCCGATGTTCCTGATGGCTATCAGGAGGGTAAAATGATCATAGCAAAGAATGACAAAGGGTATGCGGTTACATTAGCTATCGGTGAATACTATAAGATCGAGGCTGAAGAAGTGGAATATAAAAAGAAGTCGATCAAATTCACAATATGGGTAGAGTCAGAAGAGGTCAATATTTCGGGCACTTTTGATGGTGATGAATTCAACGGTACGGTTAGCTACTTTGAAGGTGATGTGGATATGAAAGCTTCTCGCGCTTCAAAATAGCACATATCCCAACAACATGAAATCTGCATTCAATCTCGTATTCAAGCTCATGATTACCTTGGTACTGGCGGTTTTGCTTTTACAACAGTGTAATCCAGCTAAAGAGAGCACGTATCAATCCTTAATGGATTTTGCCGATCAGGTAAAAGTGATCAACACTCATGAGCACCAGCATTGGCCAGAGGAATACGGAGATCTCAGTTATAAACTGCCTCATCTGATTCAGGTCAGCTATTTAATGTCAGATATTGTATCGGCAGGCGGGAAAAGGATGGAATGGGAAATCCTTGATTCCCTGACTTTGGAAGAGTATTGGAAGATCAATGGAGAAGCATTGGATCATTCGAGAAGTACCAGTTATTACAGTCATTTTATCAAAGGTTTCCAGAAACTGTACGATTTTAATGAGCTCTATTTTACGGAGAATAATATCCATGATCTCTCTGCGCAGGTGGAGGAGAATTATGCCAATTACAGGGGGTGGCTGGATGAGGCGGTTACCAAGGCTGGTTTTGAAGTCATGTTCCTGGATCAATGGTGGAACTCCTTCAATACCAAGGTGGATGAGAACTATTATGCTCTGGTTTTTCATATCAATCAGCTGGTGATGCAAGCCAGTAGTCGACCTGGTGGTGATGAGGAGCCTGAAATCTATCGAAGGGCGAAGGAAGATGGTTTTCCCATGGGTACATTGGATGAGTACCTGGAGTACTGCGATCATTTGTTCCAAAAGAACCTGGAAAACAGGGCAGTATGTGTAAAGAATTCTTTGGCCTACTCCAGGTCGCTGGATTTTGAGGATGTGTCCTATGAAGAGGCACGGGATCTGTTCGCTGGTTCACCGGGTAGTCTAAGTGCAACGGAGGCTAAGAAGATCCAGGATTACGTTTTTCACTGGATCATTCAGAAATCGATAACCTATGACCTTCCCATACAGATCCACACCGGGTATCTGGCGGGGAACGGGAACACCCTGGATAATGGTAGGCCGGTGAAGCTGAATAACCTGTTCCTGAAATTTCCGGAAGCCAGATTTGTGCTATTTCACGGGGGGTATCCGTGGACCGGAGAGTATGCTGCCTTCGGCAAGATGTTCCCGAATGTCTATTTGGATGTAGTGTGGCTGCCGCAGATCTCACGCGAAGAGGCGGTACACGCACTTGATGAAATGTTTGACTGCGTTCCGTACAATAAGTTTTTC
Source organism: uncultured Bacteroides sp. (assembly GCA_964622985.1). GTDB lineage: Bacteria > Bacteroidota > Bacteroidia > Bacteroidales. Next base: position 3,705 of record CAZURA010000141.1, read on the forward strand.
TGGGGTGGCGATTGTGCTTTTATTGAGGAATCGACGGGATCGTTGGAATATGGCAAAGAGGTAGTGGCAGAGGTGCTGTCCAAAAGAATTGGGCGGGGATTACTCACAGAAGAGGTAGCCACTGAAATGATCTCGAAGATCTTCAGGGAAAACGCTATTGAAGTTTTTAAACTTGATCAGAAGCTTGGTCGGGACTTCTAACTTTTTTCAATCAGGGCCATTGCAATATATTCCCACTCTTCCTCCAGAGTCACATCAGGCATGGTTTTACCCGCACTGCGATACCAGTACGTAGCATTGGCCAGATCACCTTCTACTCTGTGCAGGTAGGCGTGTACCCACGATCCATCCTTACTGTAGTCCTGTTGGGCAATTCGATGTGCATGATCCCAATCACCTGCTGCATCCAACAGCAGGGCTTGAAGAAGATGAGGGATGTCCTCTGGGACCACTCCCTCATCCTTCAGTTTGAGAAATTCTTCCAAACTTAACATAACCTATAGGCTATACGGTTCGCGGTAGGGATAGTGAAGGAGTGCAGCAGCTTCTCCATTAGTATCCTCTACAAAGGTCTGTGTGGCTGGATCCCACTTAACAGTGCGGCCCAGTTCACATGCGATATTCCCAAGTGTACATACCGTACAGGTGCTATGTCCGGTCTCCACTGGGACAACGGGGTCAACACGGCTTCGTACCGCATCTATGAAGTTTTGATGATGTGCGCTCTTAGTTTCATAAGGAACCTCGCTTTCATCGGCTTCTGGTTCCGGGGGTAACAGGGAATCATCCGATGCCACATAATATCCCCGGGATACCTCGATCCATCCATTGTCTCCCAGGAATTTTACTCCTTTGGTAAGCTTCTCATCAAAAGGCTCAGAAGTCAGGATCACGCCATTCTGGTACTTAAAGGTCATAAATTCGGTTCCATCCCCAATAGGTGATGCTTCAACGGGTCCATTACCATCCATTCTTAATCCCCACTGGGCTATGTCGAACATGTGGGCACCCCAGTCTGTGGTAAAACCACCTCCCATCTCTTTATACCAGCGCCAGCCGCCCCAGAACTCCTCATCCTGTGCGGGATCCAGAGATATGGGAGGATTCAGTTCTTTGTTGAAGTGGATATCTCCTGGAAGCGGTCCGAGCCAGAGATCCCAGTTCAGATCTTCTGGTACCTCTTCAACAGGGAGGTTGTAGGGTATAGGAGGAGCTCCTATATAACCATGAATTTTCTCTATTTGCCCTATGGATCCGCCATGAACCATTTTAATGGCATGCTGGAAGCTTGCGTCTGACCTCTGTTGACTTCCAATGGCCAGTATCCTATTGGTGTTTCGAACCGTCTTTACCAGTTCCTGTCCCTCTTTAATCGTGAAGGTCATTGGTTTTTCCAGGTAGACATCTTTCCCGGATTTACATGCTTCAATGGCAATTATCGCATGCCAGTGGTCCGGTGTGGCTATTACCACAGCATCAATATCTTCTCTTTTCAGCAGATCTGCATAATGCTCATAAGTGGCCACTTCTACTGATTGCTGTTTCTCATCGTAAAACTCATTTACCCTGTTTTCAAAACGGGTCCGTTTTCTGCCGTAAACATCGCATCCGGCCACTACCTTAACTCCCTCCAGTTGGATGAATCCGTTAAGCAGGAACATAGCCTGTCGACCCAATCCGATAAATCCTAAAGTTACTTCGTTTGTAGCAGCGGGTTTGGCACAAGAACTGAGTGATGGCAAAAAGGTCACTCCTGCAAGCCCGGCAGCAGTGGTTCCAAGAAATTGTCTTCTAGAAAAGTGTGTGAGATTCTTGTTTTTCATTTGTAAAGTTGTTTGTTTTTCATATGGTTCATTGAAACAATGTGCATTCGCCGAAATGTACAAATAATCTCTCTTTTATTCTTCCATATTGATCCCAAATCCCTTCCGGACAATATAGATATTGTTATATCTTCGGTAATTTGTTAGTTTAGGAGACATATCCACCTCTAACGCAACATGTATCAGCAAGGGGAAATAGAAGATCTTTCTACACTCTGTATTCACAGCCAGACCAATAAACCATGGAATCTTGAGCAATGTGTGAAGCAGTACCATCATGCAGGGATAAAAGGAATCTCCGTTTGGAGGCATCTGCTGGACGACTTGACCTGGGATGAAGCACGAACGATTCTGGATGACCACGATATGGAGGTGGTTTCACTGGTTAGGGGAGGTTTTTTTCCGTCTCTGAAAGTGTCTGAGAGAAATCATGCCATTGAGGATAACCTGCTGGCCATTGAACAGGCTGAGGCCATTGGTGCTCCACTGGTGGTGCTTGTGTGCGGTGCAGATCCGGGACAATGCCTTTCCATATCAAGGGAACAGATCCGGGAGGGAATCCGTCAAATCCTTCCTGCTGCTGAAAGGGCCGGTGTGAAGTTGGCTGTTGAACCTCTTCATCCCATGTATGCGGCCGATCGATCAGCCATTATCACCATGGGACAGGCCAATGATATGGTAGAACTGATCAATTCTGAAAGGGTTGGAGTAGCCGTGGATGTATTCCATCTTTGGTGGGATCCCATGCTCCAGAGCGAAATTAGGCGTTGTGGGAAAATGGAGAAACTGTTCGCATTCCATGTATGTGACTGGAATGTTCCACTGAAGGATATGCTGAATGATCGCGGATTGATGGGGGAGGGGTGCATTAACCTTAAGCTGATACGGAGCTGGATGGAGCAGGCAGGATTTGGAGGTTACATTGAGGTGGAGATCTTTTCTGATACCTACTGGGCCATGGACCAGACGGACTACCTGGATAAGATTATTCATGCATATTTACATTTTACATAGAGGTTGACCATGGAACACAGAGTGGGTATAATAATGAATGGAGTGACTGGCCGCATGGGCACAAACCAGCATCTCATGCGTTCCATTTTGGAGATCATCAAAGAGGGAGGTGTCAGGATCTCCCGGGGTGAAACCATCATGCCCGATCCCATTCTGGTGGGCCGCAATGAAGAGAAATTGAAAAGGCTCTCTGAACTGTCAGGGATCAAGAAGTGGAGCACAAACCTGAATCCTCTTTTACAGGATAGTTCCTATCCGGTCTATTTTGATGCGCAGACCACAGGACGTAGGGTGGATGCTGTGAGACAAGCTGCCCTTGCAGGGAAGCACATATATTGTGAAAAACCGGTTTCCACAACTACCTCAGAAGCGTTGGAGCTCTTACACATGTGCAAAACAGCCGGAGTGAAACATGGAGTTGTGCAAGATAAGCTGTGGCTTCCCGGACTTTTAAAACTAAAGCGGCTTATCGATGAGGGTTTCTTTGGAAGGATACTCTCAGTAAGGGGGGAATTCGGATATTGGGTATTCGAAGGACATACTGTGAAAGCCCAACGCCCAAGTTGGAATTACCGAAAGGAGGATGAGGGAGGCATTATCATGGATATGCTGTGCCATTGGCGCTACGTTCTGGATAATCTGTTTGGGAATGTTCGGGGAGTATTTTGCTTAGGTGCCACGCATATTGAAGAGCGAATCGATGAGGAAGGGAAGGCGTACAAATGTACCGCAGATGATGCAGCATATGCCACCTTTTTATTGGAAGGGGAGATCATTGCCCATTTTAATTCTTCCTGGGCCACCCGGGTAAGAAGGGACGATTTGCTTACCCTGCAGGTGGATGGTACCAAAGGATCAGCCGTAGCCGGTTTGAGGAGCTGCCGTGTACAGGACTATGATCACACTCCCAAGCCGGTCTGGAATCCCGATATTCCCAGTCCCATCAACTTTCTTGAAGAGTGGTCAGAAGTGTTTGCCGAGGAGACCTATGACAATGCTTTCAAAGCACAATGGGAGCTGTTTCTGAAGCATGTGGTGTGTGACGCTCCTTTTTTCTGGGATCTACTTGAAGGTGCAAAGGGGGTACAACTGGCTGAAAAAGGAATGGAAAGCTGGGCAAAAAAAACCTGGATCACTATACCGGAACTTCAGGATGTATAATTGTTCCCGGGTTATAACGCAGGAGATATATACAAATTTCAATGAAAAAAACAGCACTAATTACAGGAGGCACCCGGGGTATCGGACTGGGCATTGCCCAGGAGCTGGCGAAAGCAGGTTTTCATTTAGCCATAAACGGCGTTAGGGATGAAATGGAGGTAGCTCCCATTCTTGATGAGTTGCGAAAGGAAGGTGTAAATGTGGTGTATGCCCAGGGGGATATTTCTCAAACGGATCATAGAAGAAGCATATTAAAACAAGCCTTGGAGGCACTGGATACGATACATGTCCTGGTGAATAACGCAGGTGTAGCTCCATTGGAGCGGAATGACCTGCTGAATACAACTGAAGAGAGCTATGACCGGGTTATGGACATTAACCTGAAAGGACCTTATTTCTTCACTCAGCTGATCGCAAATCATATGGTGGTGGAGAAGAAGAAGGATCCTCAATACCAGGCTTCCATCATAAATATTTCATCCATATCCTCATCAGTAGCTTCCACTAACAGGGGGGAGTATTGCATATCCAAGGCGGGAATTTCCATGGCTACCAAACTATGGGCAGTCAGACTTGGCGAGTACGGGATCCCGGTGTATGAAATACAGCCGGGAATCATACAAACTGATATGACTGCTGGGGTTCAGGAGAAATATGATGGATTGATCTCGAACGGACTTTGTGTTCAGGAGCGTTGGGGATTACCCGAAGATGTAGGAAAGGTGGCAGCTGCCATGGCTACGGGCTCTATGCCCTATTCAACAGGACAGGTAGTTAGGGTTGATGGTGGATTAACTTTGCCACGTTTATAAAAGAAATTGCTATGAGAAGAAAGAGGAGATTGTGGTACGTCATATTGGCATCAGCACTGTTATTGGTAGTGATCACCTTTACACCTTTGATATTGCACCCGGGAAAAATCGGTCCAAAATTATTCTCTCTGCCTTTTACCCTGTGGACCAGTATGCTGATTACCATTGCTCTTGTTGTATTAACCTACCTGGCCAGTAAGGCCCAGGATAATGATTAAATCTGGAATATTATGTTGACTTGGCTTTTGATCGTGGGTTCGATCTATATTTCCATTCTCTTTTTCCTCTCCTGGAGATCCAGGCGAATGATCAGGTCCAACAGTGACTTTCTGCTGGCAGGTTCGAACATTGGACTGATACTGGGCTTCATGACATTTGCAGCCACTCTGTTCAGTACGTTCACCCTCATGGGGATGCCTGACTTCTCACGAACCCATGGGATAGGTGCCTGGATATTTCTTGCTTTCTCGGATGGAGGTATGGTATTTCTGATCGTATGGTTTGGATACAAGCTTCGCAAAACGGTATCTGTGAAAGGATTTAACGGGATGTCAGGCTTACTACAGGATTGCTATCGCAACAGATGGGCCGGATATATCTACTTTGCCGGGGTATTCATTTTCCTTATTCCTTATGTGGCAATTCAGATCCGGGGTGTAGCCATATTTCTGGTTCAGGCATTTCCTGATGCACTGCCCACATGGGGTTGGTCAATGATCATTGTTGTAGTAATGCTGATGTATTCTGAACTGGGTGGATTGAAAGCAATTATCTATGCTGATTTTATGCAGGGCACCTTATTGCTGGTGGTTGTCTGGATTATTGCCCTTACCTGCATGAATGCTTTGGGTGGTTGGACCGAGATGTTCCGGAGCGTAGAGGAGGTAAATCCTGAGCTGCTCTCGACACCCGGACCACAAGGTTTGTTTAACAGCCAGTTCCTGATTGCCTCCTTCCTTGCCATATTAATGATTCCGGTTACTCAACCTCAGCTTTCCACCCGTCTGGTGATCATGAAAGATACTAAGTCCATGTACCGGATGGCAGTGGCTGTGGGTACGTTTGCCATGCTGGTCATATTCCCTACCCTCATTATTGGTTTGTATGGGGCACTGCGTTACCCGGACGCGAGTGTAGCAGATTTCCTTGGCAGGGTACTGCTTCACGATCAGACGGGCCTGATTGGTTCGGCAGCAATCATTGGATTGTTTGCGGCAGCCATGTCCACTTCAGATTCGCAGCTATTTGCTTTAGGGAATGAATTGAGGGGCCTGATTTCAAGAAAGGAGAGCGATTCATTATTACCCATCAGAATTGCTATTATCAGCTTTGCCTTTGCGGCTCTGATTTTTTCATTACTTAGTTCAGATCAACTGGTACTGCTGGCCAGGATAAGTTTTGCAGGAACCGCCATGTTGGGACCCCTGGTGATCCTGGGTATCTTTGCAAAAAAACCACAGGGTAGCTTTATGATTGTTATCTCTGGATTGGGGCTGTTAGTTTTTGTTCTGTCACAGGTTGATGTACTACCTGGAATGGCGGGCCCTGTTAGAATGGATCTCCTTCTGATGATCATCCTAACTGCCTGTGCAATTGCGAACTATGTTATCCGTGGTTCAAGCCCTGAACTCTGAATATTTGCCCGATCAAGCGATCACCCATCGCCCATCACCGATCAAGCGATCACCCATCACCCGATGACCCATCGCCCATCACCCGATGACCGGTCACTTTTTCCTTGCTTCAATGCAGCCTTTTCATATATTTACGGAAACATTTGCACATGACCCAGTCATTTCAGTTTTCCTCATTACCCGAGATACTATTTGGTGCGGGAAAGCGAAACGAGCTGCCTTCAGCAGTGTCTGCCCGAGGAAAAAAAGTACTACTTCTTTCTGGTTCAACCTCCATGCATCATGCAGGATACCTGGATGCTATCATCACAGATTTGGAAAAAGCTGATCTGAAGCCCGATCATGAGGTGATTGCCCGCGAACCCTCTCCTTCATTGGTGGATCAGATCGTTGAGAAATACCAAGATACCGGAATAGAGGTGGTAGTAGCTATTGGAGGAGGCAGTGTAATGGATGCGGGCAAAGCTATCTCTGCAATGATTCCTGTAGAAGGCAGTATAAAGCTTTACCTGGAAGGTGTAGGAGACAGGGACCATCCTGGCGACCGCATCCCTTTTATAGCCATGCCAACTACCTCTGGTACTGGAAGTGAGATGACAAAGAATGCAGTTATTTCTGAAGTGGGTGAAGAGGGATTTAAAAAATCGCTTCGTCATAGTAATTTCATACCTGAACTAGCCATCATCGATCCCGAGATGATGCTCTCTTGTCCGGCAGGACTTACTGCATCTGCCGGAATGGATGCTTTCACTCAACTCTTGGAATCGTATGTTTCGAGCAATTCCAATACCATGACTGATGCACTTGCTCTGCAGGGTTTGAAGCAGATCAAGAAATACTTGTTAAGAGCCTTTCTGGAGGGAGAACAAAACCTGGAGGCCCGTTCAGGGATGGCACTGGCCGCCATGTTCTCAGGTATCACGCTGACTCATGCAGGCTTGGGACTGGTGCATGGGCTTGCTTCTCCTCTTGGAGGGTTATTCGATATTCCACATGGTGTGGTTTGCGGATCCCTGATGGCTCCGGTTTTTGCACATACGATTGATAATTTGATCGATCAACCCGAGCATCCGGCTGTTCAGAAACTACTCATTGTGAGCAAAGTGTTCTCCGATTTCAAGTACAAAAAAGATTCTGAGTATTTGCAGGCCTTTAAGGAGAAACTATATCATATTACCAGCCTGCTTGAAATTCCAGCTCTTTCAACATACGGATTTAGTGAAGATTCCATTCAAAAAGTAGTGGAACGGACCTCACATAAGTCACATCCCATTCAACTTACAGATGATCAAATAAGTGATTCGCTAAGAATCAGGATTTAGCTCCTGCGATGTGGTGTCGGCCAGCGATTTGATATTGATAGAATTGATTGAGAAGAAATGTTCCGATATGTGTGTCTCCTGCTGTGCTGTGCTTAGCTCCTCTCCTGTTACTGCCTGGTCGTATTCCAGAGTTGTCCAGACATCCGGATTGGTAAATGGATTTTGGGTCGCATCATAGTTCACTGCAGAGCCATCCTGGTAAAATTTTATTGGAGTCTCATCCTGATCTTTTAAATAGATGATCAGGCTATCGTAATAGGTGGAAAAATAGGTGAATCCATCCAGACAATTACAATTAATAGAATAAAACTCATCCATTACGCCCGGTTGAATCCAATCACTATTTGCAAATTCCGATGAATACGGCATGGCATAAATCGGTATTTCTGTGTTGTTACGGATTGATATCCAGGACAATTCATCGGTTGTACAACCTGCCAGAAGAAGCAGAAATGTGATATAAGCTAATCCCCTCATTTACATCCCTTTAGTTATCTCAATCCCCGTATTTGATAAGAACAGCTTAATAGCGATAGCCAATAGGATAATCCCGAAAAACTTCCTCAGGATATGCAATCCGTTTGGCCCTAGTATCCGTTCAAACAGTGATGTGAGTCGGAGGACAAGATAAACAATTATCATATTTAATGAAAGAGCTACTAAAATATTTATGGAATGATATTCAGCTCTTAATGAAAGCAAGGTAGTTATGGAACCTGCTCCTGCGATCAGCGGAAATGCAATAGGGATAATGGCTCCACCACCTCCTGTGTCATGTTTGAACAACTGAATGCCCAGGACCATCTCCAGACCCATAAGAAGAAGAATAATGGAACCTGCAATGGCAAATGAAGAGATATCCACTCCGAAAACACTCAGCAAAGGTTCTCCTATAAACAAGAAAAGCAGCATGATAGCAAAAGCAATCAGGGTAGTTTTTCCGGGGAACAAAGCTCCGGTTTTTGACTTTATGTCCAGGATTACCGGAATGGAACCAAGAATATCAATAATGGCAAACAGCACCATAAATGCCGCCAGAATTTCCATGAAATCAAATTGCATCTCCATCGCACTTTACATTGGGGCTGCAAAGATGTAACTTTTTACATGATTTCCATCACTTTCCAGTGAGAAAAGGCAGCTAATCTAATCGTCTTGCTACATCAGCCTTTCGTCTTAATGGTACATCCTATGGCTTTGGTGACATCAGGTTTGGGTTTGTCACCAGCCATCAGAGCCTTGATAGCTTTCTCCACATATCTTTGGGATACTGCCGATGCATCCATGGCATTGTCATCAATGGCACCGATATAGGCTACTTTAAAACTGCCACCTTCATTTTCCAGGAGATAAATATGAGGAGTTCTTGTGGCCCCGTAGGATTTATAAACTTCCTGAGACTCATCCTTTAAATAGGGGAAAGGATACTCCTTTTCACCAACCTTGGCTTTCATCTTCTCAAAGGTATCTTCCGGTGAGACTTCATCATCATTTGGATTGACGGCTACTACCGGGTATCCTTGTGGAGCATATTTATTGTGCAATTGAATAATCCGTTTTTCGTAAGCTTTGGCGAAAGGACAAGGATTACAGGTAAACACCAATATTACACCTTTCTGATCGCTGTAATCGGATAGAGAAACGATGCTTCCATCCACGTTTTTCAAGGAGAATTCATTGGCGGCATCACCTGGTTTGAGTCCGGCATTTACCAGCAATAGTGCGGTAAGTGCCAATGCGGAAGTTAAAATCACTCTTTTCATCTCGTTTAATATCAATTTAACATAAGATTAACCTGTTTAAATAATTCATCTCGTGACAGCTCCTTTTCGAGAAATACCCTCTCTTTTTGGTCATATATCAGGGTGGCAGGAATGGATCCCGACCAGGAGGGATCTACGCTATCGATCCACCCATTGTAATTAAGATCGGTCATCAGCAGGACCTGTGCAGTAATCTCTTTCTGTATAAGAAATGGAATTAATCTGCGTTCCACCTGATTGGGAAAATCCAGACTTACCAGGATCACTCTTAAAGGAGAAGCTGCATATTTCCTGTGAAGTTCTTCAAAGTATCCGATCTCCTTAACACAGGGTGAACACCAGGTGGCCCAAAAATTGATCACATAAGTAGTGTCATTGGTTTTTTGTGTGATATCAATAATTCCTTCTTTATCGATCCGGACGATCTCTACCCTGTCAGACTCATCAATGCTCTGGCCTTCAGGCTGTGTTGCATGGAGGAAAAACAATAATAGTATGATAATTCCCATATTCATTATTACTGAAACATCTGGCAGGCGCTTTTGTTTTATCCCGATGACAAATCCCTTTCAACAGTGTGCAAAGTGCCTCGATGTATGCCACCCGATTAAACAATTCCCATTTTTATTTGTAATTCACTTATAACAAGATCGACTCAACAGGACACATTTTGCATTGATTAATATCAAATATTTGAGCCATACTGGATAGTTGATACTGAGCATTGATCACTTTTAATTTACATACTAACTATGGGATTTACATTAGATACCGGGGCAGAAGCCCCCGATTTCAGACTTCCGTCAACAGATGGAGATAGCTATTCACTATCAGATTTCCAGGAGGAGTTCCTGGTTATCTTTTTTACCTGTAACCATTGTCCTTATGTGATAGGTTCAGATGAGGTGACCAGAGCTTCAGCAGAGAAGTACGAATCCAGA
>CAZURA010000142.1:0-14168 GCA_964622985.1 uncultured Bacteroides sp.
TCATCTTGTCATATGGTGTACCGCAAAGCTCTTTGATTTTTGTGTTTTCAACTACCACATCCTTTAATGAGGTGGTATAACTTCTGGTTCCTGTGGCTTTGGCAGAAAGCAAATAATCGGCAAGGATACCAGCACGTATGTATATGCTCGTCCTGTCTGCATCCGGATTTAGCCTGAACACCACAGAAGCCGGTATTTGTAAATGATTCTGGGTCTCCTTGTAGATGTAATTGGTAAATGACAGAGGTGTTGCCTGGTAAGAGAACCTGGTCATAGAGAGGTTCAATCCAAATGAGGTTTCGATACCGGGAGAGAGCATCAGGTTCATGGTAGCTCCTAGTTGCACGCCCGGCGCAAGCCCAAAGCTGCCTTCATCCTGTGTGGGATCTCCAATGCTGTACCTTTCGACCATCTGGCAAAAACTGCCGTTCCCACCCAATTGAAATCCCAACGAGTTACCATATTCAAAGGGGCGTCTGAAAATAACAAGCCGATCCACAGGTTGTAGCTCATCCACTCCCTCAGCTACCTCCTCTGTGACCAATACGGAATCGGGATCAATGCCCATGGAACGGAGATGTGAATCAAGAAGTAATGAAAATTCCGCAGGATCTTCAGGAGCAGCTCTGTAATCGGGGAATTCATTCAAAAAATCATTCATCATCGTGTCGGCCTCCTCGGGAAGATAATCAAACAAATAGGCATTGATGACCAGCTTGTACGCTTCCTGTTTGGTTTCTCCGGTGAGATCTCCGGATTCAAGGCAAGGCACCATCAATTCGGGCACCAGCTCCACCATACCAGCGGAATAGGCTTCCTTTGCATCCTCAAGAAGTTGAGTGCAACCCACCATATCTTGTGCCGATGTGGATTGGTGCCAAAAGAGTAGAGTGAAAAAGATTAGAATCCATTTACGCATATCAGATTGTTTTATTAGTTCACCTCCGGACAGGTTTTTTCATATGGGACTTCTCCTCCGAAGTATTGATCCCACTCAGGCTGGGTCAGGTTCCGTCCAATGAGTGAACAAAAATCATTGACCATTTGTGCCGACTCCGAAGGTCTGCCGATCAGACGCGGATAATCTACACTGCCACTGTAGAAATAGCCACTGCTTCCACTGAAGCATACAGCCAGGACAAACCCATTGTTCTCAGAGAATACGAGAGGAGGATTTGCCCAATCTGAAGTGTTCCACAAATAGACATTGCCGTCATGGGATACAGCTGCTAGAAATCGCCCATCTGGACTATATGCCAGGTCCGTCACCCGTGCTCCGGGTCCCCTTAGTGTGGCTATATTCCGACGGTTATCACCGGCCAGTACACGGATGGTCCCGTCAAGGAGACCCGCTACCAGATATTGTCCCCCTGGACTGTAAGCCAGTGCCCTCACATGATTTCGGCCGAAATCATTCACCTGTTGTACCTCTTCGGGAGCACTAATACTCAATTCATACAATTTCCCGTCCCTGGTCCCGTAGGCTGCTCGACGCCCGTTGGTTGAAGTGGCAAGTGCTGATGGTCTTGCAGGTGTGGAGACGAGGATCGAATTCTCATAGGTGCCATATTCCCATTTCACTATCTGGTTCTCTGTCCCTGCTGCTAGAAAGCTCCCCGTATTCCCCAGGTTTTGAAGGAACAGGACGATCTTACCCTGATCACTGCTCCGATGGATTACAGCGCCCCGGTTCTCCAGCTCGATAAAGAGTAAACCCCCACCGTTGGTTCCTATGGCAGCAACCCTTTCATCCGGACTAACAATTAGACATTCATTGTTAAGACCCGTACCTGCAAGCGTAATCTGAGAAGACCTGTCAGCAATGTTACCAGACAATATCTTAACCGATCCGTCACTGCTTGCAGTAATTATGCTGCCGGTTCTTTTCAACCATTGAATCGCCTTTATGGAGTTTCTCAGGTTAGGATAGATATTGTATGCTGGTGAAATCAGTTTTTTCAAAGCCGCATATAGTCCGTTGTAGATATCTACATCATAGTACTTTCCATTGTAACGAGAGTTAATCTGATAGGCCTGATAAGCCAGAAGTCCCTGGAGCTCAGGGTTCCTGGTAATCTCTGTACTCTGAATAGAAACATCCTTTGCCAGATCCAGTACCTTTTTTTGATTGGCCCGGCGGGCACTTTCACTGGAGGCAGTACTGGAAGTGGTAGAGCTCCCTCGCTGACTTGAAGTTGAAGATTCTTGTGTCTGTGCTCTCCTGTTGCGTTCTTGCTGTGTGGTGCGAGAGTCCGGCTCGGTAATCCTGGCAATATCTGAAGTACGGTTTCTCCTCTCCCGTTCTGAGTCGGTAACAGGATCCTCCTCAGATTCAACAGGAGTAGTCTCTTCCCCAAAACCAGGATCTCCCTCCTCTGAGAACTCGTCCGTTTGGTCCCCTATCAGTTGGTCATCAGTAGGAGGCACAGCCGGCTGTCTTTGCGGGATATAGGTATAATCTTCAGCAAGCTGTTCGGGCTCATCCTTTGTTGGAGTTCTATTCCTGGTGAGTAAAAATACCCCGGCGAGAACAATGACCAGTCCCCCCATAACGATTGCAATAGCCCGGTTCAATAGAAGCCGTCTGCGTTGAAGGATTATTTTGCGTTCTTCGTCCCAAAGGAACTCTTCTTCACTGGTACTCAAGAACACCATTGCCCGTTCAAAAGCAGGATTATACTGTACACCCCAGGCAGGAGTGGGATTTTGGGAATCCCTCCAGTTCAATGCGACTTGCAATTCCGGTGGTTTCCACAATTCGGTTCTGCCCTGCTGATAAAGAGCTGAAGCTTCTGAAAGCCTGAGATACATGCTTATTGAGTCTGCTTCTTCATCAACCCATTCCTGCAGCCGGTCCCAAATCCCAATTAAGGATTCGTGGGCCAGTTCTATATGTGTTTCGGACGAAAGCGAAACAGCTGAATGAGGAGAAATAAATGCCCGTCCTGGTTTTCTGAAAACCTCCACCACATCAATCAATTCATCCACAGAACATTGTGCAATTCTCGCAATGTTACCCATGGAAGCCGCTCTGCAAAATCCATCGTGTTGCTCATTTTTGTAAGTGATGGTTTTAAACAGGCGCTCGCATATGGCTTTCTGTGATTTATTAAGCTCCTCGTAGGCCTCATCCAAATGGTCGCTTAACGCATTTCTGAGGGTCCCGATTGCCTGGTAATCGCCAATAGTGATGGGATTCTCCAAATTTCCCTGTTGGGTCCAGTGATCCCAGGTTCTCATCAGGGCATGTTGTAACATTGGAAGCTGAGATTCGACCTCTTCCAGGTCTTCTAACAGGTACTCTTCAAATCCCGATTCCACAGTGGCTCCAGCCTGATTGATAGGGCCCAATATAGCTTTTGACAGGGCTTCCTTGGTCATTTGGGGAAGCAGGAATTTGCTTTTGTTCATATGCTCCGTAAGGGCACGATAACTGGAACAGGCATCAATATAATCCGAACGGATGGAGAGCATGACAAAGATCCCTGGTCTCTCTTCAGCTACTGCATTTACCAGAAGATCGACAAACCGGATGGTTTCCGGATTTCTGCCATTCTTTCTCTTTTTCTTTACAGATGGTCCTGACCTGAATAATTCCTCAAACTGGTCGACGACCAGATAATAGTAGTGACTCCCAAGTCCTTTTTCATTGATCAGGTCGCCCAGACTCTGAGATCCTGACAGGAAGGATTGTACATCTGACTCCGTCAGCTTTTTCGGAAACACTTTCTGAAAACCCCGAATCAGGCTTTCTACCGGTCGTGGACCAGGTTTGATGGAAACTGGAACCCATTCCTTTTTGGTGTCTGTGATCAATGCGGGAATGATACCTGATTGAATCAAAGATGTTTTTCCGCTCCCCGAGGCTCCCACAAGCGCCACAAACCTGTTGGCCAAGAGAGAATCGAGCAATTCCTTAATAGTACCCTCCCTGCCAAAAAAGAATTTATCCTCGGCAGACGTAAACGGTCTTATGCCCGGAAATGGATTTCTTCGAAGCACCCCGGTACTGGTCATTAATGGTTCACCCATTTAGTATAATTCATTATCAACTACTTGTGCTATTAAACCGACTGATGTGTAGTCTGATTTAAAAAACCACAAAAAACGTGCAATAAACTTCTGTTATCAAACAGCAGTTTAATGAATTCCTCCCTTTCAATCAAAAATACCTCACACGTTCCGATAGTCCCAAGATAACGAATTTGCTCCAGAATTTCAGACTGGTGTGCCGCAATTATTGCAATTCCCGATGAAAGAGGAGTAAATTCCTCTGCTGCAGCTGACCTCGCCAGGACCACATAGTCCCCTTCCTTCAATAGTTCCTCAGAAAAGGGTTGGAGTCCTGAAACCAGCTTAAACAGGGCGTTTATTCCAACATTCACAAATAACTTCCAGGCGGTTAGCTTCATAGTGGTATCCATATACCACTTGGCTGCATCCTCATGGTCGGGGAAACTGTTATCCGGAAAGTCCAAACGTTCCGTAACCAAATGGTACCGCTCTGGATCATTTTTACGCAATAATTGCGCTGCGGTTTCACGAATTTTGGGATTTGGATGAAATCCCTGTGCAATGATCTGTTGTTCATCAAAAAACCGGTCTGAATTTCCCATTCTTTCCAGTACACAAATCCTGATAAAATCTCCCATCTGGGTACCATCCCGGTTCAGGATCCTTTTCAGAAGCACATCCACAGGAAATATATCAATGGGATAAAGATCTCTGAGCTTATCGATCTTTTCCCTCACGGCAACATCGTGGAAATATGAAATAAGAACGGTTTTCAAAGGTTCGCTTAGTAAAAGGTCCAATAATTCAATAGCCATGCCACGGTCATCGGCTTGCCTATCGAGCAGGCTATGCCTGATCCGTCGTACCGACCGTCTATCATAAATCATGGACATCAGCATCAGAATTACCTCATTTACACCCCAGATCTCGTGATCAATAGCTTTAGCCAGGCTTCCTCCCGGATCATCGGTGCGTACGGAAATCCTGGCAGCCATGTCCCAGGTTCCGGTATGGACCATTCTGAGAATGGCATTTTGGATCAGAGCTGTTTGAATTTCAGTGGCCTGAAACTGATTCTCATACAATCCTCTCACCACTCCATAAAATACCTCCCTGTGATGGTAATCCAGCTTATCCATCAGCAACTTCACTGCTCTCTCTCCTCCGATAGCCGAAGTTACTGAAATGATCCTCTTTTGTAAGGTTATATCCGCTTCTGGTTTATAAAAGGCCGTTTCCAGCTCATCAAGCACCTTGTCCCCTTGTTTTACCAGGGCCGACCAGGCCGTGGCATATAAGCGGGGGTGACTCAGAAAATCTATGAGTTTAACCCCACTGCCTCCCGTATCCAATAAACCAGCAGTGGAGATCGCTACACTCTGCATGTTGGGATCTTTATCTCTCAACAGGGAGATTACCTCCGGAAGGTAAGTCCGGTCCTGTTCCTCTGCCACATGATAGAGAGCAGCATAGATCTCATTGCTCTCGCCGGAGTGAAAGGCTTCGCCAATAGCGTTGTCGTGTTCCACTTTTTCTTCCTTGAACCTGTCGAGCCGCTCCTTGATAAACGCTGCCTGCAGGCCCAACTTGGTTCTCAGTTTTCTCTGACTCAGTTTTCTGATTCGCTCTTTGATCTCAGGCTCTTTTTCATTACCCATCAACTGACTGATCGTAAGTTCAGGCAATCCGGGGGAAGAGTAGAGGAGATGATCCCATATAAGAGCCCTGACACCCTTGTGAGGATGGCTCAACTGTGAGATCAGCTGCTCCCTGGTAGAAGAATGGAAGTAATAGGGATTGAATTCCAGTAGCTCCATGGGAAATGCTGTCTTCTCCAGGTCAAGGTTAACCATGTCCTTCAGACTCAAATCCACCGAATCCCTGATTCGGTCCGACTCCAGAGTCACCTTCAACATACGCAAATAACTTCGGTAAAGAGCCAGTCCGACGAAAAACCAGATCACCAGAAAAACAAATAAGATATAGGTGATGTGGAATATCTCCACAAAACTGATAAGCACAAAACAAGCCAGGAAAAGACCTGCAGAAAAGACACCGATCTGACTCAGTACACCTTCAATACCAGACTGCACATTATGACGGTCGCGCGGATCCAGCGATTGATAGATCAGGTTCATAGAGGGATCCTCCATGGATTCTTTCAAAGACCTGCTCATAAGTTTCGAGAGGATAATCAGGAGAAAGAAATAGGTAAATAAATGTGCTTCACCACCAAAAGCATAACTCTCCCCGGCAATGGCCGACGCGATGGTCAGCACCAATAAGAATACCGGAGCCAGAAGCAGGGTTATTTTAATACCAAACCGTCTCTTTAACCAACCAAACAGGAATCTTTTCATCAACCAGGCCAACAACATCATAAGGCCAAAGAAATAGCCTAAGAATGAGATGAGCTCTACCCCACCTTCGAAACGGCTCCCCGACACCCAGAGAAATGCATAATGAAGTATGACAGCTACTGCAACCCCCATGATTACAAATCCTCCCATCAACGCAGTAAAGCGGTGTGAAAAAAGCCCCAGAGGTCCTGTGCTTTTCACTCTCTTTCTAAAACGGTGATGGAGTTTTCCTATCCTGGTTAAAACGAAGAGCTGTGCTCCAGTGGCCACAATCAAGCTTCCCATTCCCACATAGAGTACATGAATGGGCTGTAAACCCATACGGATCATCATTGGAGTGGAGAAAAAGGCCACTATCATACCCCCAAACAGGGAAGCTTCCGTTAAACCCATCAATTGCTTTCCTCTGCTTGGGGAAAGAACACCTTTTACAGTGATCCAAAAACCTAAAAGAGAGATCAGCACCAATGGTCCCGCTACCACAAAGACCACAAAATCCAAATGCTCCCTGGGAAGAATTTTAGCCCCTACCACCAGCGCTCCGGTAATAATAAATACGGCCACCAGGTTCAGAATACCAAATGGTCTGACTCGAAGTTGCTTGCTGAAATAACTGTAAATTGTGGCTATCAGGATACCAGCTGCACCTGAAAGCATCATGGCCAGAGGGACACGGTCAGCTCCTAAAGAAGTCAGAAAAGCTGCATTTGCCTCCAGCTCCAGAGCACCTGCGAAGATCCCTGTACAGATTGCCTGTATGAGCAGTGCCGCAATCATGGGCCTGTCTCCCTCACCTATCTGCAACAACTTACCGATTCCCGTTTTCATGGCAGCATACAATAAAGTGAATTATTAAATATCTTTTGAAACATTTAATGAACAGTCAAATCCATTTGAACATTCCTTCGATTCGATTGTAGAATAGTTCTGTGATTTAGAAAGATCCCCAACCAGGTTGAAAACTAAATCTGTATAATTTGGAAGTGCTGACTTCAAAGATTGATACCTCTTCAGTTCACTTTAGAAAGAGGTTACGGAGAAATAAAGAGTTACTGGAAACCTTGAGGTCCAGGTT
The DNA here is from genome assembly GCA_964622985.1 of uncultured Bacteroides sp. Classification (GTDB taxonomy): domain Bacteria; phylum Bacteroidota; class Bacteroidia; order Bacteroidales. Next base: position 7,450 of record CAZURA010000142.1, read on the forward strand.
GGAAGCTGTTTCAAACGGAGGTTCGACTGATGCCAGGGAGAAGCACCTGTCCAGAGGCAAATTACTGGTCAGAGACCGCATCAATTTGCTGGTTGACCCCAATACGCCCTTTTTGGAACTGAGTCCGTTGGCTGCAAACGGTCAGTATAAAGATCAATTCCCTTCAGCCGGGCTAGTCACCGGGATCGGACTGATCCATGGCAAGGAGGTGGTAATCATTGCCAATGACGCTACCGTAAAGGGAGGAACCTATATCAAAGAGACCATCAAAAAGCATTTACGGGCTCAGGATATTGCCATGCAAAACCGGCTGGCTTCCGTCTACCTTGTCGATTCAGGAGGTGTATTCCTGCCCCAACAGGCTGAGGTATTTCCAGACCGGGACGATTTTGGACGTATCTTTTTTAATCAGGCCAGGTTATCTGCCGAAGGGATTCCACAGGTAGCGGTAGTCATGGGATCGTGTACGGCCGGTGGGGCCTATGTACCTGCCATGAGTGACGAGACCATCATAGTTAAAGGACAAGGCACCATATTCCTGGGTGGTCCGCCGCTGGTAAAAGCAGCCACAGGAGAAGAAGTCTCTGCAGAAGAGCTGGGCGGAGGATTGGTGCATACCCGGATTTCGGGTGTGGCAGATCATCTTGCGGTAAATGATCAGGATGCCCTACAGATATGCAGAGATATTTTTGAAACCATCCAGGTACCCAAAAGGGAAGTCCTTGATGTGAAACCGGTAATAGATCCTCTCTATCCCATGGAAGAGATCTACGGACTTATTCCCGAATCGAACCGGGAACAGGTGGATGTACGTGAGATCATCGCCCGGCTGGTGGATGGAAGTGAGTTTTCGGAATTCAAAAAAGAGTATGGGACCACACTGGTGACAGGTTTTGCCAGGATTATGGGTTTCCCGGTGGGGATTATAGGCAATAATGGAATTCTCTTTTCAGAATCCTCATTAAAAGGAACCCACTTTGTGGATGTATGCGATCACAGGGGATTACCTCTGATATTCCTTCAGAACATCTCCGGTTTTATGGTAGGGAAGGAGTACGAACACGGCGGAATAGCCAAAGATGGTGCAAAAATGGTCCATGCTGTGGCCAATACAAGGGTCCCCAGGTTTACCCTCATTATTGGGGGCTCCTTTGGTGCTGGAAATTATGCCATGTCCGGACGTGCATATGATCCCAGGCTGTTGTTCATGTGGCCTAACGCACAGATCTCTGTCATGGGAGGGGAACAGGCTGCCGATGTATTATCCACCATTAAGAAGGAGCAATGGAATACCAGTAAAAGGGAGTTTACCAACGAAGAGGTCGAAGAGATCCGAAAACCCATCATGGAAAAGTATGAACAGGAGGGATCGGCCTACTTCAGTACATCAAGGCTCTGGGATGACGGGATTATTGACCCGGCGGAGACCAGGCGTATCCTGGCCCTCTCCATATCCATGTCACTGAACCAGGAATTTGAAGCACCCCGCAAGGGTGTATACAGAATGTGAAATGCAAAAAAGAAATACCATAGGTGTTGAGCTGAAAGAACATGTGGCTACTATCTCGCTGAACAGACCGGAAGTGCACAATGCCTTGAATCTGGAGATGATCAGAGAGTTGACTACCTCAATCAGGGAACTGGAATTGGATGATAGATACCGGATCGTTGTACTTACCTCCCATGGAAAGCACTTTTCGGCCGGAGCCGACCTGAACTGGATGCAAAATGGGATGAAACACTCCCCGGAACAATTAAAGAAGGAGAGCATGGAGCTGGCAAACCTCTTCAGGGCAGTCAGTGAGTCTGATCTGATCATAGTGACCTCCGTTCAGGGTAAGGTAGTGGGAGGAGCAAATGGACTGGTAGCCGCTTCCGACATAGTCCTTGCGGAGCGATATTCCTCATTTACCTTCCCGGAAGTGAAACTTGGGCTTGTTCCTGCAACTATTGCTCCTTATGTAATGAAAAAGGCAGGGTATAGCCGGACCTCGGAATGGATGATCTCAGGAAGAAGCATAGGAGCCGCCGAAGCAAAATCTGAGGGCCTGGTGCATCACCTGTGTAATGAGGGTGAGCTGAAGAAGCGCACAGATGAAATTCTGGATGAACTACTTGCCAACGGACCGGAAGCTATGAAAGGCATAAAGCAGCTGCTTCACAAGCTGGGAACCGGAATGCCTCAGCAACAGATTCAGGAGTACACAGCAGATATTATTGCCAAATTCAGAATCTCTCCCGAAGGGCAGGAAGGAATTCGGGCGTTTTTAGAAAAGAGGAGACCAGGTTGGAGTGAATGAGCGTAATTTTCATAAGATATTAGTTGCCAACCGCGGTGAAATTGCGTTGCGAATCGTTGGCGTCATCAGGGCATTGGACAAGGTGGCTGTGGTGGTTCATTCCGAATCTGACCGGGACCTTCCTTTTGTCACTGAGGCCGATGAAGCCTACTCACTGGGTTCGGGCGACCCGTCCACTACCTACCTCCATATGGAGAAGATCCTGGAAGCGGCGTCCATGGCGCAGGCTGATGCTATTCATCCGGGATACGGATTTCTTGCCGAGAATGCAGCATTTGCCAGAGCATGCCTCCAAAAAGGCATTCAATTTATTGGTCCAGATGCTGAGGTGATCGCACTGATGGGACATAAAGCCCGTGCCAGGAATCGTGCATCTGAATTGGGCGTACCTGTATTGGAAGGGAATACAGGAGACCTGGAAACTTTTATCCTCAACAGGAAACAACTCCCCTACCCTCTCCTTATAAAACCTGCTGCCGGAGGAGGCGGTAAGGGGATGCGAATTGTTTCTTCAGCTAAGCAGTTCGAAACAGAGGCCAGAGAGGCTGCCAGAGAGGCTTTGAATTACTTCGGATCAGGAGAGCTGTATGTGGAAAAGTACCTGGAAGATCCCAGACATATTGAAGTGCAGGTAATCGCCGATCATCATGGCCACCTGGTTCACCTGTATGAAAGAGAATGCACCTTACAAAGGAGATTTCAAAAGATCATCGAAGAAGCACCTTCAGCTTCAATTTCTGAAGAGAGCAGGGATCACATTACCTCAGTGGCGCTACAACTGGCCGAGGATATCGGATACACCAATGCAGGAACTGTCGAGTTCCTCATGGACGGTCATGAGGATTTCTATTTCCTGGAGATGAATACACGGATTCAGGTGGAACATCCGGTGACTGAGATGATCACAAAAGTGGACCTGGTAAAGGAACAGATCCGGATTGCTGAAGGTCATCCCTTATCCTTCAGCCAGAAAGATATCTCCATCAGCGGGCACTCTATTGAAGCCAGAATATACGCCGAAAACACAAAGAACGGATTTATGCCCGCGGCAGGACGTATTCATACTTTTGAGGTGCCCGTTCAGGACGGAACCAGGATGGATAGCGGATTCAGGGCAGGCAACCTGGTAGAGACCCATTATGATCCCATGCTTGCAAAAGCCATTGTGAAAGGTAAGACGAGGGACGATGCCATCCATAGTCTTATTGCCTTTTTGAAGGAGGTACGTATCACCGGATTGGCCACCAACCGAGATTTTCTTGTGGGATTGTTACGCTCGAATCCTTTCAGGAAAAACAGGTTCGACACCGGATATATTGACCGTGAAGTGGATGCTCTCCTGGTATCAACACAGTGCGGCTTGAAGAAGCTGGACCGCGATTATCTGTTTTCAGCAGCGGTAGTGATTGCACTGCAGGCTAATTACCACCACATGAGTGAGTCAGACTTGCCCTGGTATTCCATCGGACACTGGCGACTCCTCCCGGAAATCACTTTAATGATGGAGGGGGAACCGACTCGAATCCGGTACGAGCTTGTGAAAGGCCCGGAAAGGATGAAGCTTTACATTGAGAACGAAAATTACCAGGTGGCTCTGGAACGAAGAGCAGGAAATGACTATTGGATCAGTATTAATCAGAAAACTCTTAAAGTATGGGGAACCACCCACCATTCAGAAATCCTGGTTGACCTGGATGGACATCTCTTCATGCTCAGACGCATGGATGTGCTCGACAGGAGGTTTATCCGATCGGGAAAGCAAAAAAAAGAGGAGGAATCCAATGAGATTATGGCCCCTCTGAACGGTCGGGTTGTACAGATCAATGTAAATGAAAGTGACCAGGTGGAAGAAGGAGATCCACTTCTGGTGATCGAATCCATGAAAATGGAGAATAAGATCCTGGCGCCACGCAAGGCTGGTATTGAACAGGTACAGACAGCGGTGGGAGCACAGGTTAAAGCAAACCAATTATTAATTACATTAGCCAATATATGAGAGATCCTTTTATACAACATTCGCATCAGGAATTGAGAGAAGAAGTAAGATCCTTTGCCGAAAGAGAGATTAAACCCCGGGCTGCTGAACTGGATGATAAGTCTGCCTTCTCTATCGAACTTACTGAGAAAATGTTTGACATGGGGCTAATGCAAATTAACCTGTCAGAAGAGTACGGGGGATTAGGCCTGGATACTTTGTCCTATATCGTTGCAGTGGAGGAGCTGGCCAGAGTGGATGGATCGCAGGCTGCCACAATGGCTGCCCATAATTCACTGGGCATCGCGCCCATCGAAACCTATGGAACAGAAGAGCAGAAGAGACGGTTCCTGCCTAAACTCAGTTCAGGCAGAAAGTTATGGGCATTCGGACTCACGGAAGCCAATGCTGGATCAGATTCCAATAATACGGAGACCACTGCCCACCTCAAGGAGGAAGAATGGATCATCAATGGAGGGAAGATCTATATTACCAATATCTCCTCAGCGTTATCAGGGGGCGCCACTGTACAGGTAGTTACCGGAGAAAAGGGAGAGGGCAGAAAAGAGCTCTCTGTGATCCTGGTGGAGAGGGATACTCCGGGATATACGACAGAAGTCATCAAGTCGAAGATGATGTGGAGGAGTGCAGATACCGGGAAAGTAAGATTTCAGGATGTAAGGGTACCCAGGGAGAATCTGCTCGGAGAACGTGGAGAGGGTTCCAGGATCATGCTGGCTACACTGGATGGGGGAAGACTTTCCATAGCTGCTATGGGGCTTGGACTGGCACAGGGAGCCTATGAAATGGCCAGGGAATATGCCTCGAAAAGAATACAGTTTGGTAAACCCGTTGGAAGTTTCCAGGTGAATTCTTTCAAGCTGGCTGATATGGCCACAAAAATTGAACTGGCCCGCAACCTGTTATACAAGGCTTGCTGGCTCAAAGACCAGAAACTGCCCTTTGGAAAAGAGGCAGCCATGGTCAAACTCTACACCTCTGAGATCGCAAGGGAAGTGGTCAATGAATCATTGCAAATACACGGGGCCCACGGATTGATGAAGGAGAATCCCATTGAAAGATTTTACCGCGATCAGAGGATCCTGGAAATCGGGGAAGGTACTTCGGAGATACTTCGTCTGGTCATCTCCAGACACATTGGGACAGGATAAAAAGCTTTATCATGGATAGGTTGAATCACCGAAAAAAAGAGCACATTGAGCTGGCATTCAAATCGCAAACGTCACTCTCCGAAATGGACCGCAGGTTTCATTATGAACCCATGTTAAATGCCCATCCGGAAGGAAAACTGCCGCCAATTTCCATCTTAGGCAAAGAACTTAAGGTTCCCATATGGGTAAGCAGTATGACGGGTGGGACTAAAATGGCAGGGTTCATCAACCGTAACCTGGCGATGGCCTGTAACGAATTTGGAATGGGAATGGGTCTGGGATCATGCCGGATCCTCATGGAGAATGATACATTTTTAGGTGACTTCAATATGAGGGAGGTAATCGGAGATGATCTCCCCTTATGGGCCAATCTGGGCATTGCACAAGTGGAGCATCTTACGGAAAAGAAGAGTATATCCAGGGCCACAGAACTGATCGAGAAGTTAAGAGCCGATGGGCTGATTATCCATGTCAATCCCCTGCAGGAGTGGTTCCAACCAGAAGGTGATATCCTCTCTGCGCCACCCCTGGAGACCATCAAAAGATTCCTTGATCACTTTTCTTATCCGGTCATCGTGAAAGAAGTGGGTCAGGGTATGGGTCCCGCCAGCCTGAAAGAGTTGCTTCAATTACCTCTCCAGGCCATTGAATTTGCGGCATTCGGGGGGACCAATTTTTCAAGGGTGGAGTTACTTCGTAACGAGGAGTTAGGTAATAATTCATATGAACCTCTCACCACAGTGGGGGAAGATGTCTACTCCATGCTCGACTATGTAAACGAGATTACAGCCAACGAAGCTACTGTGTGCAAAGAACTGATCCTTTCGGGAGGAGTAAAGAATTTCCTGGACGGATACTACCTGATTAAAACATCGAAGTTGCCCGCCATTTTCGGTATGGCATCCACTTTCCTGCAATATGCCAGGGAAGACTACTCACACCTGAGTGACTTTGTTAATACCCAGGTCAGGGGACTGGAAATGGCGCATGCATACTTATCAATCCGGAAGTAGATGGCTACCTATATTGTCAATGGATTTTCAGAACTGCCACGTAATGAGAAGCTGAAGTGGCTTCAAGAACAGGTAGGTTTATCACAAAGCTCCTATCAATTGCTTGAAGAGCATCTTCATTCCGATCCGCAGCTTCAGAAGATCTATGCTGATATTAGCGAGAATACCATTTCTAACTTTTATCTGCCCCTGGGACTGGCTCCCAATTTTCTGATAAATTGTCAAGTGATTAATATCACATTTGTGATATTATATTGTT
>CAZURA010000143.1:0-13662 GCA_964622985.1 uncultured Bacteroides sp.
ATGTGCATACCCCAGTAAATTAATTAAACGTATGTAACATGTGCATACCCCAGTTTAGTTTAATATACCTATCTTCATCCGTGTGACGCAACTTTCGTTGTGCATGAATCGTCTTGAACTTATCACATCTGCTATGAGAGCATATCTGCAAATTTTCGCCGTTGCACTACCCTTATATATTCTGATTCCCCTTCAGGCACAAAATAGAGGATTAGCATCTATCCAGGCTCACGATCTGAGAGCACACATGCTCTTTCTTTCCTCAGAGGAATTGGAGGGGAGGAATACCGGTGAGCAGGGTTTAGAGGTAGCTGCCAGGTATCTGGCAGTTGAAGCTGAGAAACTGGGATTGAAGTCAGCCGATGCTGACAATGGATTTTTTCAGTTCTATACCATACAGGAGAAGGAATATGACCGGGAAAATAGTCAGGCTACTATCACCATAGCTTCTGAAGAACCCGTGGTCAACCGAGACAATTTCTACATATTCCCGGGTGTGAAAGAAGAGCAGATGGTCATTGAGGGTGAGGTGGTTTTTGCAGGTTATGGGATCAGGGATGAAGCACATCAGTACAATGATTTTACGAACATTGAGATTGAAGGAAAAGTGGTCCTGATAATGAACAGAGGACCCATGAATGAGGATGGGACAGAAGCTCTTTTTGATCATGAGAAATGGGCCGGAATGCAAAGTTTTCAGCATAAAGCGGAATATATATATTCACAGCAACCCAAAGCTATATTGATGGTACTTGATCCTAAATCGGGATTTCAGTCCATTGAAGATATGAACCCGGGGATCTCAAATTACCTGGGCAAATCCAGACAGCTGAAGAATGACACATCAGAATACAGTGAATCCGGAGAGATGCCGAAAATGGTACTTATCCATCGAAGTGTGGCAGACCAATTACTGGCTGGATCGGGAAAGTCTCTCAAGGAGTGGCAGCTGGAGATTGACGGGAACCTGGAACCCCGATCGTTCCAGTTGGAAGATACACGGATTACCTTCGACCTGAGAATGAAGTCAAACGATCTGGAAGTATCCAATGTATTTGGCTTGATCGAGGGAAGTGATCCCGCACTGAAAGATGAAGTGGTCATCTACTTGGCCCATTATGATCATTTAGGTATGGATGATGAAGGGGAGGTATTCAACGGTGCTGACGATAACGCCTCGGGCTCTGTGGCGCTGGTAGAGATTGCGGAAGCATTTATTATGGAGAAAAAGAGACCCAGAAGAAGTGTTGGATTCCTTTGGGTATCGGGAGAAGAGATCGGATTGTTTGGTTCCAGGTATTTCGCAGACCAACCTCTGGTTCCGTTGGAAAACATAGCCGCAGTGATCAATCTCGATATGCTGGGAAGAACCAAAACGGAAGAGGATATGGAAAGCGGAAGGGGTGGACTCACCATTCAGGCAGGTGATAGTGTAAAGGTGATTGGAGGTTTGCAAAGCTCAATATTAATGGAGATCAATAAAAATGCATTACGTGAAATGGGCCTGGCGGGCAACTATGTCTATAATGATCTGAATCATCCGGGGAACTACTTTTACAGAAGCGATCATGTCAGTTTTGCCCAAAAGGATATACCTGTACTTTTCTATTCCACAGGCACTCATCGGGATTATCACAGAGTCACTGATGTGGAGGAGCGTATCGATTATGAAAAATTTCTGAAGATGACCCGATTCTGTTACCATGTGGGATACCGAGTAGCACAATATAAAGATCCCATACAGGTGGATAATCCCATGTCGGGCTGGTAAAAGATATTACTTATGAACTACTCTTTGGAACCTATTGAGGCTAACCCATTGGGGAAGGAGAATGCGATGCATCTTCTCAACCGATCCACCATGGGATCTGCCAGAGATGATTATCATTCCTTTGCTGCTCTTACCATCAGTGAGGCTCTTGACTTGTTACTTGATGCAGGGGTACCTCCTCCACCCCCATTACAGATATTCGGAACCGATCCCAACGTACCTTTTGGAGATACCTGGGTGGATGCACCCCTGGATGGGAATGTAAGATTTAACCGTAAGAAGAGCCTCAGGTCGTGGTGGACCGGAACACTGCTCAATCAGCAGATGACACTAAGGGAGAAGATGGTGCTATTCTGGCATAACCACTTTGTCACTGAGACCAATGTGGTGGGTATCCCGGCATACTTGTATGATTACAATGTGTTGATCAGGCAATATGCCACGGGAAATTTCAAGGAACTGACCAAAAAGATGACTGTAAACACGGCCATGCTTCGATACCTGGACGGAATAAAAAATACAGCAGCATCCCCCAATGAGAATTATGCCAGGGAGTTGTTTGAGCTGTTTACCATTGGCAAAGGTCCGCTCATCGGGGATGGCAATTATACCTATTACACTGAACAGGACGTGCAGGAAGGAGCCAGGGTCCTGACTGGCTGGAAGGTTAATAATAGTGACCTTTCAGCATGGTTCAATACCTCCAAGCACGACACGGGGAATAAGACCTTTTCCGATTACTATGGGAACCAAAGCATAACGGATCAGGGGAGCAATGAATATAGCGTCTTGATCGATATGATCTTTGACAAGAAACAGACTGCCAGAACTATGGTACGTAAACTCTACCGCTGGTTCGTCTATTATCAAATAGACGAGGAGGTGGAGACTCAGATCATTGAACCTTTGACGGATACTTTTTTTGACAATGGGTATCTTATACAACCTGTATTGAGGAAGCTATTAAGCAGCCAGCATTTCTTTGATCACGATTTCAGGGGTAGTTACATTAAGAATCCTATTGAGTTTACCCTGGGTACTCTACGAAAGCTGGAGGTAGAGATACCTGAAGATCTGATGAGTGCTTATGAATTCTGGAACCTATTCTATTTTTTATCCTCCTATCAGGAAATGGAACTGGGTACTCCGCCCGATGTGGCTGGTTGGCCGGCATATTATCTGGAACCGGGATTCAATGAATTGTGGATCAATTCAGCCACTTTACCCCAGAAAGCAGAATTCACCTCCCGCTTATTGGGGAACAGTTATACCAGGAATGGCATCACACTAAAGGTGGATGTAATTGCCCTGGCTGAAGCAACTTCTCAACCCTCCAATCCGGTGATCCTTATTACTGAGTTGTGTGAGTTGCTACTTCCGGTTTCGGTGTCCAGTGAAGTGATCGATGAATTGAAGGAGGTACTCATTCCCGGATTGCCTGATTTTGAATGGACCGTGGAATGGAATAACTATTTGGGAGATCCAAATAATACTACTCTGAAAGAGGCTGTTGAAAATGCACTGGGCCAGCTGCTTGATGCTATCATGCATTCACCTCAATATTATCTGATGTAACGGTTTTACCATGAAGCGAAGAGATTTTTTAAGATATGGTGCCACATTGTCCGCTTTGCCAGTTGCCCTGGACGGATATTCGTTGCATGCCATAACACGTCATCTGTTTCTGAAGCCATTGACATCCGTGCGACCTGACCGGAAACTGGTGCTGGTGCAATTGAATGGCGGAAATGATGGATTGAGTACTTTTGTTCCACTGGATCAGTACGATAACCTGCAAAAAGCGCGGCCCAACATTATTATTCCGGAGAATAATCTGATCTCCTTTACAGATTCCATTGGATTGCATCCTTATTTTGGGAAAGTGAAGACCATGTACGAAGAAGAGCAGATGCTGATTATTCAGAATGTGGGCTATCCTCAACCCAACCTTTCCCATTTTCGATCCAAGGACATTGTCACCAGCGGATCTTCTGCACAGGAAGTGATACGTTCCGGCTGGATGGGGAGAGTACTTAATTCAGTACATCCCGATTATCCGACGGGCTATCCCAATGAATCGAATCCGCACCCCATTGCACTGACCATCGGCTCCACAGCTTCACAAACCTGTCAGGGTTACACCAGCAATCTGAGTGCAGTCATCAAAGGTCTGAATACCACCTATCAGGCACCCGGCGATCCGGGCACCTATCCCGATACGCCGCATGGGAAGGAGATGCAGTATATTGCTGGTGTGATGGAGAGAACTGAGGTCTACCTGGAAGCAATTGGAGAGGTTGCCTCCAGGGCAAGCAATCTATCGAATCACTATCCGGCATCTGGAAACAACCTGGCAAATCAACTTAAAATTGTGGCCCGGTTGATTGCGGGTGGATTGAATACCCAGATCTATGTGGTGAGTCTGGGGGGATGGGATACCCATGCGGATCAGACCGAAGAGGGACTGCCGGAGGGAGGGAGGCACAGGGAGCTGCTCACCAAGCTTTCAGATGCCATATATGCTTTTCAGGATGATCTGAAGCTGTTAGGTGTTGAAGACGATGTGCTGAGTTTTGTCTTTACTGAATTCGGCCGCCGAATTAAATCCAATGCCAGTTTCGGAACAGATCATGGTACAGCCTGGCCCGCCATGCTGTTTGGATCAATGGTCAATCCGACCATCATGGGATCGAATCCCGTGATCCCCGATACGGTTGGAAAAGATGACAACCTGGCTATGCAGTTTGATTTCAGGAGCGTCTATGGTTCCATCCTGAAAAAGTGGTTTGAAGCTGATGACGAGTTGATACAACAAGTGCTGTCTGATCCATTTGAAACCCTGCCCATATTAAGAACCGAAACCGGTATTCCTGTTCATTCCCTGGACCCACTCTTTGAACTTTATCCCAATCCGGTAGAATCGATGGTTCAGATCAAGCTTGAAGTGGTACAGGGGAAGGTGACCCTAAGGCTCTTTTCTTCAAACGGAAAGCTAATTAAAATACTCATGAGCAGGGATATGAGCATAGGAGTTCATGCCCTTTCCATGGATTTTTCCGGGCTGGAACCTGGTAGCTATTACCTGGGTATGACAGACGGAACGAATCGCAGATCCATTCCGTTCATAAAATTGTAGTTGAGAGCCTGAAAAGAGCTGCCGCTAATCCAGTGATTCCAGGTAAATATTCCTGAATTGCATGGGTGAACCTTCGGATTGCAGGGCGATTCTCCCTTCATTGAGTGTCATACCTGTTCCGGCATGTTGCAATACACCATTAACTACTACCTCAATTTCCCCATTCACAGATTTGATGTCATAGCTGTTCCATTCCCCTGCCGGATTCTCACTCTCCTCTTCGAACTTGGAAATAACTGCATAGCGATGCTCTTCTGAGGTGATCAGGTAAATGGAATCCCTGACGGTGATACCTGCATCCTTTCCCATGAGCACGAGATCACCTGCATGCTCATGCATCAGTTGACATTCAATACAGTGTGGCCAGATCATATCCTCGCCCTGGACATGAAGCAGCACCCCACTGTTGGTGGGTTCTTCTGTCCATCTCCATTCCACGTGCAGTTTATAGTTGCCGTAAGAATCTTTGGTTTGCAAATAACCATGGGGTACACCACTGGTATTAATTACTCCGCCGTCCACCCAGAAGAGATCGCCCGGTTTGACTTCGGGCTTGCTGACAAATACATTCCAGTCTTCCAGGTCTTTGCCGTTGAATAACTCCACTGTAGATCCTGAATTGCAGGATAACAGGATATTTGATATACACAGAATAACACAAAGTTTATACAAGTTTCTCATGAGTGGTGATGTTAAATTAATATACTGCAGGTACAAAAGTCTGATCCGATAAAGGAGGTCGTATATACCCTTCCATGCTTATGGTAGGAAGACCGATCCTCTTATGTTTGATCTCTTCGTAAGGGATCATGGACAAGAGATGGTGAATGGTATTGAGTCTGGCCCTGCGTTTATCGTCAGCATTGACCACAAACCAAGGGGAGATTTTTGTATCGGTATAGGAAAACATTTCATCCTTGGCCTTGCTGTATTCGATCCATTTGCTCCTCGACACCAAATCCATTTCACTGAACTTCCATCGCTTCAGAGGATCCTCGATTCTCTCTCTGAATCGATTTTCCTGCTCTTCATCGCTCACCGAAAACCAGTATTTGATCAGGATGATCCCTGAATGGATCAGCATCTCCTCAAAGCGTGGACAAGAGCGCAGAAAATCCCAGTACTCCTCCTCGGTACAGAATTCCATTACGCGTTCTACCCCTGCCCGGTTATACCAGCTGCGATCGAATAATACAATCTCACCGGCAGCTGGAAGGTGTGCCACATACCGCTGAAAGTACCACTGAGATTTTTCACGTTCGGTTGGGACCCCAAGGGCTACTACCCGGCAGATCCTGGGATTGAGACGCTGGATGATGCGCTTGATTACGCCGCCTTTTCCGGCTGCATCCCGGCCTTCAAAAAGTACTACGACACGCAGATCCTGCGCTTTCACCCATTCATGAAGTTTCACCAGCTCCAGTTGTAGTCTTTCAAGTTCCTTGAAATAGAACTTCTTATTCAAACGGGCAGATGCTGTATCTGTGTGAGTATCAGTGCTTTTTTTATGTTTATGGTTCTTGCTCATGATATAAATGTTCAACTATTTGGTCCCAAATAAACGATCCCCTGCATCTCCCAGACCAGGCATTATGTAACCCATTTCATTGAGGCCTTCATCAAGGGCGGCCAGGAAGATATCGACCTCCGGATGGTCCTGTTCAATGCGCTCCACACCTTCGGGTGCTCCAACTATACATACAAGCTTGATGTGGGAGGCTCCCTCTTTTCTCAGGGTGGATATGGCTGCACTTGCACTCCCTCCTGTGGCCAGCATGGGATCGAGTACCAGAACCACCGCCTCTTTGATGTTTCCCGGGAATTTCGCATAGTAGTTTTCGGGCTCCAGTGTATCATGATTACGGTACATTCCCACATGGCCAACTTTCGCAATGGGTATTAGATCCGTGATCCCGTCCACCATTCCCAGTCCGGCCCGAAGGATGGGAACCAGGACGATATCCCTAGCCAGTTCATTGGCAGTACAAGACTTCAGGGGGGTCTCGATCCGTATCTCCTTCACCGGAATATCTCTAGTGATCTCATATGCCATGAGACCTGCAATTTCATCTAAGTTCTCTCGAAAATCCTTGGTACCTGTCTCCTTTTTTCGAATCAGTGTGAGTTTATGCTGGATGAGGGGATGCTCAACAATAGTTACCATTTGCTGCTATCTTCTAAATACAGAAGGGTCTGTTTCTCGCTCATTGCCACGGAATGCTGCCACAAAAGCCTGGTTGTATCCCGCTGTCTTGCATTTGGTTCTGAATGCAATTGCTTCCTGGACAGTTTCAAACTTTCCCACGGTTACCCGGTAAGCCCCTTTGTAGAAATATTCAAAGGTCTGATACCTTGCTCCTGATATCGTCACCGATGGAGTGCTATTGGCCCTTGAACTGGATAGGATCTGCACACGAAAAGTCACCCGGTCCGGATCAAGTTCAGGCTCTGATATGGGTTCCCGTTCAGGTTCAGGTTCCGGTTCTTCAACTACAGTCTCTATAACAGGTTCCGGCTCTGGCTCTGGCTCTGGTTCGGGTTCCAAAACCACAGCTTCAAGGACAGGTTCTGGTTCCGGTTCGGGTTCCGGCTCCGGCTCTGGTTCTGGTTCCGGTTCGGGTTCCGGCTCCGGCTCTGGTTCTTCAACCTCCTGGGAGAGCAATGGGGTCGACTCGATGACCGATTCTTCTTCAGGTGCCTCAACAGGTTCAGTTTCCAGCTCATCTTCGGTAAGTAAAGGCAACGAGGTGAGTGTATACCCGGTCTCCTCGATGATCTCCGTATCTTCAAGGAACTTACCAGAGGTATAACCCGACTGAACCAGATCCTTCAAAAGCAGCGAGATATCCTGCTTTCGGTTGTCCTCAATCCCAGATAGAAGCAATGCATTGCTATTCAGGTTCATTTTAAGCACTTCTCCCTCAGTTTCCGTCTCCAAAACCTTAGAGAAAAGTGCCATTTTTCGATTGGGATGGAGAGAAAAACCTAATTCATCTCCAGAAGTGTTTATATAATCTGTGAGGTTTTGAGGATTATCCCAGCCAGTACCATTGAAAAAACAGACATACACATCATATCCTCCATACCCCATGTGACCAGATGAGGAGAAGTAGAGGTTGTTGCGATGATCCAGGTAAGGGTACCATTCGTGACCACTTGTATTGATGCTGCTGCCAAGATTTGCGGGAGTGGACCACCCAGCAGGAGTTTTCCTGGAAATAAACAGATCCAGTCCGCCATTGGAAGGGCTCCGGTCAGAGGAGAAAATCATAAATGCATCATCCAAAGAGATGGCGGGATGCAGGTATCTCGACGGATCACCCGTAAACGCCATTTGATTTTGCCGGGAGGCTTTTCCCTTAATGATAGACATTTCATATATCTTCTCCACATTCCTTCTTCCGTTAATATTTACTCGTTTTGTGAAATAGACCTTGCGATAATCCCTGGTAAAGGACATTCCGGCAGGTGAGTATGGGAAGTCCTCATTTTCAAAAAGAGGCCTGCTGCTTTCCAAAGAAATAAATTCGAGCGGGACAAAATAGGCCTTAACCACACCAAACGTAATATGATCCGGGATCATATTCTGGTGGTATTTGGTATTGGAAAGGAATACCAGCCCGTTCATATAGAAATTTACATCGTTTGATGGACCATGAATTTTAAGCCCCACGGTATCTTTTACAATCAACTCCGTCACCCGAATGGAGTCATCCTGCAACAATCCCGCTGCAGGGATCGCATTCATATTCAGGGAACAGGTAACTGCAATTAGAACCGAACAGAGGATATATGTTCCATATGATGCGAACTGTTTCATTTATAATATCTTTTACCAATGCCTGTTTTGCCTGAACCTATTGTCACCCGATCCAATATTCACCCCCAACGATAGCTCAAAAATGATGTTTTCATTATTCAGGAAGCCAATCCTGGGAAATTCCAGGAATACTCCGGTATAAAAACTGGGGAACTGGTACTGAAAGAAAAGTGCAAAAAGATCCGTTGACTTCATGTAGGTACCCACATAGAAATTCTGCAGGTAGACTTTCAGGTAGGGGACCAAATGTTTTTGGGGTTCCGAAACGGTTGAGTCGTTCAGTGAAACCAGTAAGGATGGTTCAAGCACGATCGCTTTACTCCTGCTTAATAAAAACTTGTATCCTCCATACAGGTGGTACTCTCTCTCGAAATATGCATCCGAGTCGATGGTAATTTCTTCAGACAGTTTTGTCCCGAACAAGCTGGTTACAGAAAGACCGGCAAATGCAGTAGGTCCATAATAGTATATCCCTACATCCATATTTGGGTTGAATACACTGCTTATAGTATCAACGGTTTCTACTTCACTTTTGGGGACATTGAGAATTCCCTTCATGGCACCTCCGATAGAGAGATTATGCACACTGGCCTCATCGAGAGCAAAGTGATAGGACCCTGCCAGAGCAAGACCGGTATTCCAGGACACATCCAATTGTTCGTAAAAGGTGTATCCGCCAAGTCCCATGTTGGAAAAAAAGCCATTGGCGCTGGTGAGTCGTTTATGAATGTTGATTAGCTGGTACGTGGGATTTCTGAGTACTTTGGTGGTAAGACAAATATTGGTAAAATCCTTACTGCCAGCAAAGGCAGGATTCAGTACCAGAGGATTGTACACCGGTATGGATTGAGGGTTCGTGGGTACATCCTGGGCCCACACCGCCATATGTATAAGCAGTCCCGAAAGCAGCATTATTGATCTTCCGGTAATTGTTAATCCCCTCATTTAAAATCGAATATAACCTTATTATCTTAGTGATCAGCTCTAGAAAGGTAGCATTTTTTTTAAAAACGCTGCCTTTCATTTCCATACATATCTGATAAAATTAACAATTTGCCTTCAATATTAGGGTAAGGATGAGGGAGGTAATAACTCTGAAATGATGAACTGAGCCTCTTCGTAGAAGTCTCCATTGGAAATCATCTTATCATTGGATCGATCACCGTCGTTTCCAATATCGGCAAACGCTTCGATTGCACCAGAGACTATGACCACAAATCTGTCGTGGGATGCCGTATCTGCAGCTACAGTATACACCTGAGATAAACCTCCTCCTGTGAATGCATTGACGTCAATTCTGGTACCCGTCTTGGTGTTATAGATAGCCAGTTCGCCCGAGTACTCAAAAATAACCGGAATGTTTCCCGGGGTGAGAACCTGGGGATTGGCATTTACCTCCGCTGTGGCAAAGATCCTTTCGTTCTTAATATGTGCGCTAATTTCAGTTGCGGGATTGAGAAGCATGATCGGCTCTTCCTCTAACTGGAGGCAACTTGTTCCGACTACACAGGTAACAATGATAACAGATAATAATGATTTCATCTTTTTATTCTTAGAAAGGCTATAAGCCCGGGAGTTCAGCATTCACAGATAAATTTGGGGCTACATTTGTAGCTGTACTTTCTTTTTCTCGTAGTTCTTATACTGGATCAAAAGTCCCAGGCAACCCACGTTCTCTTTGATCTCCTTTTCAGTCGACAACCTTGCCAGTACATCCACTCTGATCACCAGAGATTTGGTTACATCGAATCCAAGCCCCAGCGATTCCAGGTACTTGTCCTCTTCGTTGTCGTAAAGAATCTGTCCGGTCTGCTGATCCTCCAGCACGAAATGAATAGGATACATTTTCTTGTGAGTACAGAAAGATAATATGTAGTCCTTCTGCCCATAGAAGACCACGTTCAGTTCTACTGTGTCCAGAGGGCTCATGGAGACTGATTTGGACTGGCTGTAGAGCTTTTGGCCCCTTTGGAGGTCCAACCTGCAGTCGCCTGTTGTATGATGATTTTCACAGTTCTGAGACAATAGATTGCCGGAAACCATGAAAAGAGTTAAGGCAATTAGAGTGAGGAGACGGATTGTTTTCATGTTCTTCTTCTTTGAATTATCCTTCAATGATTTTCGTTCTCAGTTCAAATACGGCGGTTTTGAGAGCATCAAATTCTTCTCGCGTCAGGCTGGGCTGGCTTTGACTGCCACCACCACCGATAATGAGCCTTTTAGGTTGAGGCTCATCTGTTTCCTCACTCGTCTTTATGGTGATCTCTCCACTGCCCTGTTGAATGCTGTCATAAATCGCTTTAATCTGTTTCAGGTCATTGATGGTAGCTTGTACATTGGGGTCATTCCCGCCAATGCCTTCTGCAAATGTCATAAAGTTATTGATGGTGAACTTCTGATCAGCCAGGTGTTGCAACATAATATCGGCTGTTTCGTAATCATCTATCAGGTTTACTGCCAGATATAGACTTTCTGTAAACGCTGCAGCGGCCATCATGACGACTGTATTGGAACGGTCATTTCTTTCACAATAGGCCAGAATATTCATAAATGCTTCATTGGATATATTGTAGAGCGAGTCCAGATACTCCACGTTGCGGCGTGCGCTTTCGATCATATCATCATCCACCGCTTCGTCGATCCGGATCTCCTCTGAAAGCCCCTTGACAGTTTCCAGGTAGTCCAGGGTAGCTTCATGCCGTCCAAAGAGAGCAGCATAAGCCAGGTCGGTCATATAAATACCCAAAATATAGGTCCTGGGTTTAGTCTCCATGTACTTGTCTGCCTCTCCAACCGGATGCAGCAGTTCACTTTCAAAAGGCACTTCTGTAATATCAATGATACTCAGCATTTCACTTGGAGAGGGAAACAGGTGATAGATTTGGCTGACTGAGGTAATGACTCCTTCGGCACCGCCAACTTCAATATCTTCAACCAGGTTGGGGGCTCCTTTGTCCCCTGATTTGCATCCGGCAAACAACAACATGGAGCTCATCAGGATGACTAAAACGCAGGTGTGATAATTTCTTTTCATAAGGCGGAGATTTTCAATTACGTTGAAATATCTAAAATAAAATAAAAAAATCAAATGAACCGTACGATTTACTGCCTATATCTCTGTTCTGAAAAGAAGTCAAGAATCTTCCTTAAGATGCTGTATCTCAACAGAACATAAAGAAATATAGAGATTATCCAAACTAATAATATATTAAATATTAGTGTGGATATCTGATAAATCCCTATGCTTTTTACTGAACTATAGAAATGTGCGCGCCCATTTTTTCTTATGGGATACATGTAAATGGGATCCATTTTTCGTAATAGATGTCCATCCTTCTTCACGATTTTGCGTAACTCCGTTCGGTTTAATACGAGATCTGCCAATTGATCATTGTGGTTCTCCCTTTTGATTTGCAGATAGGCGTCGGCTCCCCCAGATGCTCTTTTCAGGGAATCCACCAGCGCATCCTTCTCATAGTTGAGACGCTCCCGGTGTGAGGATAAGGAAGTCCGATACTCTTCCAGCCAGCGGATCGCCTTTTGACCAGCGCTTTCTGAAAAGGTATCCGGAAAAAGGTCCTTTAAGTCCGGGTATCCATTGGTGAGTACAATGGAGGAGAATCCATCACGGATAGTCTTTAGTCCACCTTTCATCTCTTTACTCCCTGGTTGGGACCTGAATACTTCTGTGACATCCTGAATTTCCTGGATCAATGCGGGCACAAGAAACTGCATATCGTAGATTACATTGCTTTCCAGCATATCAATTTCATGATAATCCTTTTGGTACTTGTTCTTGTTAAACTGACCTACAGCCAAGGCTTCATAAGACCACCTGCTGGTCATCATATCACCAGCCACAGGCACTACCTGATGGGAGGTAAAAGTGTAGTGTAGTTTCTCGAATTTGACAATGACTCCGGCCAGGAGGATCTGCGGAATCAGGAGGAAGGGGACTATGACATAGATGGCTACCACAGACTTCAATCCGTCTGAAATAATCAACCCCGCCAGGTTGGCAGAACAGGCTGTAGTAAACAACACCAGCCAGTAAGTCATTGTCATGCCTTTTATCTCCATGATCAGATTGCCAATGACCACAAAAAGAAGCATTTGTATGGCCGACAATATAAACAGAAGTGAGATTTTAGAAATCAGGTAGGCACTCTTATTCAGGTTTAAAAATGACTCACGTTCCAGGATTTTCCGGTCTTTGATAATCTCCTCCGCAGCAATGATCAGTCCCAGGAACAGAGACACTACCACACACATGAAGAGGTAAGCAGGAAGGTTTTCATTTTGACTAAAAATGTAACGGTGAGGATCGGCCTCATCCCCTGCTACATATTTGGAAAAAAATCCAAGAATCACTGCGAGCAGTGGGGCGATGAGCAAGGCAATGGACATAAACTGACGATCGGCCAACTTGGAGAGGAGGCTTCGCTTGAAGAAAATGCTAAACTGACGAAGACTCCCCGGGGTAACGAATTTATTATATGGAATCCAGCTTTTTATGGATTTTAAATCCTTTCCTGATTCTATTTTATCCTTGTAGAGTTCATACCATTGCTGTGGTGTTGTTTTACGCTGGCTGGTAAATTCTCCATATTCATTAACATCCCTTGCTTCCACAATGTGAAGAATATCGTCGGGATTGGTATTACCACAAATAGAGCATTCGCCTTCGCCAGCATCTACATGTTCGGCCAGTTGTTTGAAGTAAGTAATCCCCTCTACCGGATTGCCACTATAGATGGTGTATCCACCCCGGTCCAGCACCAGTAATTGGTCAAATTGTTTGAACAGGTCAGAAGAGGGCTGGTGGATGGTGGATAATACGAGCTTTCCACTTAATGCCTGCTCCTTTAGAAGGCCTACCACATTCTCGGAATCTGTGGAGGAGAGCCCCGAGGTAGGCTCATCCACAAAGAGGAT
>CAZURA010000144.1:0-9356 GCA_964622985.1 uncultured Bacteroides sp.
GGGTTCTGAGAGAGCGGGAGACGAGATTTGAACTCGCGACGTCAACCTTGGCAAGATTAATGACGGCACCAGTGATTCCAGCAGGTTGCACCACTTTCGAGGAGACCAACGTTCGGTTGGGAGCGGTTGATGTCGTGTTGCGGCAGTGAATTCACTCCCAAAACCACTCCCAATGTCTTCGCACCCCGAAGCAACGACAAGCTCGCCCTTGCCCTCCCCCGCCCGCCCGCTGTATGCTCCGTGAGTGATGAGGATTCAACACTAGTGCGAAGAGGGGAAGGGGAATATGCCGCTGTCATGGAACGAAATACGAAATAGAGCCTACCTCTTCGCCAGTAAGTGGCAGGACGAAACGAGCGAACATTCGGAAGCCAAATCATTCTGGGACGATTTCTTTAATGTGTTCGGCATCAGCAGAAAGCGTGTCGCTATATTTGAGAAGCACGTAAAGAAGATTGATGGCAGAGACGGATATGTTGACCTGCTGTGGAAAGGAACGCTTGTTGTCGAGCACAAATCAAAGGGCAAGAACCTGGATCGTGCCTATCAACAGGCAAAAGACTATTTCTTCGGTCTGAAGGAAAAGGAACTCCCGAAATTCATATTGGTATCGGATTTTGAACGATTCCGCCTTTACGATCTTGACAAGGGTGCAGAAATCGTGGCGGAGTTCCGCATCTCTGAATTGCCGAAGGAGATTAAGCACTTTGCATTCATGGCAGGCTATGCGCCAACAGAGGTGAAGCCCGAAGACCCGGTGAACATAAAGGCTGCCGAGAAGATGGGACGCCTGCATGATGAGTTGAAGGCGATTGGCTACGCTGGACAGAGCCTGGAGGTCTACCTCGTTCGTCTGTTGTTCTGTCTGTTTGCAGAGGATACGGGACTTTTTGAAAGGAATCTATTCAGGGATTTCGTTCAACTGCATACGAAGGTGGATGGCTCGGATCTAGCGGCACACTTGCATCACCTCTTTCATGTCCTCAATACGCCGCACGAACAGAGGCTGGGGAATCTGCCGGATCACTTGGCAGCTTTTGAGTATGTCAATGGGCGGCTGTTTGCAGGATTTCTTCCCCCCGCCAGCTTCGATTCCAATATGCGAACAATGCTTCTTGACGCTTGTGACCTTGATTGGGGTCGCATATCCCCGGCTGTTTTCGGCAGTCTGTTTCAATCCGTCATGGATGCAGAGGAACGCAGAAAACTCGGTGCTCATTACACTTCTGAAACGAACATACTGAAGCTCGTGCATCCTCTCTTTCTTGATGATCTCAAGGCTGAATTTCAAAGACTCAAACACTCGAAGAAGAAACTAGCGGCTTTTCATCAGAAGCTGACAACACTGAAATTTCTTGACCCCGCTTGCGGTTGTGGGAACTTCCTCGTTGTCACATACAGGGAACTGCGACTGCTCGAACTTGAAGTGCTGAAAGTTCTTCTTCCTGCGGGTCAGAGGGTAATTGATATTGCCATGTTTGTTCGTGTCAATGTAGGTCAGTTCTATGGCATCGAATGTGAGGAATTCCCGGCTCAGATTGCACAGGTCGCCATGTGGCTTATAGACCACCAAATGAACCTGCTGGTGAGTGAAGCCTTCGGTGTCTACTTTGCTCGGCTTCCTCTAACGCATTCCGTGACAATCGTGCATGAAAATGCTCTCGAAATACCATGGGAAGACGTAGTAAAGAAGGAAGAGCTTTCCTACATCCTGGGAAATCCTCCATTTATCGGTTCCAAATACCAAACCAAAGCTCAAAGGGCAGAAATTGCAGCGGTCAGTCAGGGAGTGAAAAGTGCGGGCATACTCGATTATGTTGCTGGCTGG
The DNA here is from genome assembly GCA_964622985.1 of uncultured Bacteroides sp. Classification (GTDB taxonomy): domain Bacteria; phylum Bacteroidota; class Bacteroidia; order Bacteroidales. The sequence continues at coordinate 1,829 of CAZURA010000144.1, forward strand.
TATCTTCTTGCGGCTCGGTACATTCAGGAAACAGATATCGAGGTTGCTTTTGTATCGACAAATTCAATAACTCAGGGAGAACAGGTCGGAGTATTGTGGAAAAGGCTGATTGCTCAGGGCGTGGAGATCAATTTTGCTCACAGGACTTTCCAATGGAATAGTGAGGCGAGAGGCAAAGCCGCCGTTCACTGCGTCATTATCGGCTTTGCCCTTGCGGGGAGAAAGACCAAGAGAATCTATGAATACGAAGATGTCCGGTCAGAACCGCATGAGACAATGGCAGGGCACATTAACCCTTACCTGTTTGATGGTCTTTCCGTCACACTTGAGAACCGACGAACACCCCTTTGCGACGTGCCGACTGTAGGAATAGGCAATCAGCCCATTGATGGCGGACACTACCTGTTTACGCCTGAGGAAAAGGCCGAGTTCCTGAGAATCGAGCCCAAAGCTGTTGACTACTTCAGGCGATGGGTGGGTGCACAAGAGTATCTTCATGACATAGAAAGATGGTGTCTCTGGCTCGGTGAGTGCTCGCCTGCAATACTAAAGAGCATGCCAGCCTGTCTCGAAAGGGTAAGGCGGGTACGGGAATTCAGATCCAGGAGCAAACGCAATTCCACGTTGAAACTGGCGGGAACGCCGACCAGATTCTGTGTTGAGAATATGCCTGACGACAATTACCTGCTTATCCCTGGAGTGTCGTCAGAAAAGCGAGAATACATTCCGATTGGCTTCTTGTCTCCTGATGTTCTGGCGAGTAATCTTGTGAACATCTCAGGGATTGCGACCCTTTATCATTTTGGAATTCTGTCTTCAACGATGCACATGGCATGGATGCGCTATACGGCGGGTAGAATGAAGAGCGATTATCGCTACTCAATAGGACTTGTTTACAACAACTATCCTTGGCCGTCTGGTGTCTCAAAGAAACAGGAGATGGCTGTCAACAAGGCAGCGCAAGCCGTTCTTGATGCACGCCTGGAGAACTCCGACAGCACGCTCGCCGAACTCTACGACCCGCTAACCATGCCTCGCGGCTTGAGAAAGGCGCATGACAAACTGGACAAAGCTGTGGACAGATGCTATCGCTCCCAGCGTTTTGAGAATGAAGCCGGGAGAATGGAGTTCTTGTTCAAGAAACACGATGAAATACGCAGGGGACACGAGCCATGACAACTGGGGAAGCAGCCCTGCGCCCCTTCTCGGGCGTCACAGGAGCATTCTCCGTCGAGATGGCCGGTGTAATTGTCGTCGCCTCCGTCCACGGGGTGGTCTGGTTCTGGTGAGAAATGGGGCAAGGCCATCGACGGTGATCGGCGATCCCGATGGCGGTCTGGTCTTGGTGAAAGACGATGACTCGGCAAGAGGTATCAGCTTCGACGACGCAGAAGTGAGAGGATCGCTTCCAGCCCCTCAACATCCAGGTGCTTGAGGAAGACGGCGACTTCAGCTTGCAGGTTGGTGGTCGTGTCTTCGGTGCATGGCGGAAAGAGGTCGCAAAGCTCCACTTCCAGTGCCGTAGCAATCTTCAGCAAGGTGCCCAGTTTCGGTTCTTGCCCGTCGCTACGCTCCATTCTGCTCAAGGTGTCTATCGACAACCCAACAGCCCGACAGACAGTCGCTTGCGACAAGCCCTTTGCAATACGCATGTCCCGGATTCTCCGACCAAGTCTCTCGCTGCACGTATCCAGTTCGCTCGACACCATCGCACCCCTTCAAATTTAAGCTATCAGGTGAGGAAACCGTTGAAAATTGGCGGTCACCGGAATACTATTACCGTGTACGCCTATTCGATTGACGGAGGCGATGATGGCGAGAAAGGCGATTCTTGGGTTGGTTTGCGTTAGTTTGGCCTGTGGTTCAACCGGCGGCCCAAATATGTCGATGGTGGAGGTTGTCGACGTTTATGACGAGAACACGCTGGAAATGCCGCGGTCCACGGACTCGATGGCCACGTCTGACATCCACAACGAAGATGGTAGAGGGCAGTTCGATGCCGACTACCGTGAGGAGACGGGCGAACTGGTGGTTCAGGATCTACCGGCAGCGCAAGATGCTTCTCCCGAACTCCTTGAAGAGGTTGACTCGGGTTGTAACCCCCAGTGTGGCGAGGCCGAATGCGGTGACGATGGGTGTGGTGGTAGCTGCGGCGAGTGCAACGACAACAACGTCTGCACAGATGACGGCTGCGAACAGGGCTTGTGCATCTTCACCTCCAATAAGGCAGAGTGCGACGATGACAACTTGTGTACCGTGGGAGATCAGTGCAAGAACGGCAGTTGCCAGCCCGGCGAATTCGAGTTGATCTGTTCCGACGATGACAACCCTTGTACCGACGATTGCAACCCGAAAGATGGTTGTTCCCATATTCCGAATGACAACAACATCTGCCTTGATGGGACGGTCTGCAACGGGGAGGAGACCTGCCTTGGCGGGGTCTGTCTGGGTGGGATTCCCCTCGACTGCGACGATGGGAATCCATGCACCACGGATGACTGTGACTCGGAAACAGGATGTATTCATGAAAACCTGGGTGCAGGAATCGAGTGTGGGGGCTGGCTGCTTTGCGACGGCAACGGCAATTGCCTCCCCTGTGAACCGCAATGCGATGACAAGGAGTGCGGAGACGATGCGTGTGGGGGCGTCTGTGGGGTGTGTGGGGAAAAACTCCCGGAGTGTGTTGAGGGGCAATGCGTTTGTTTCCCTGACTGCGACGACAAGGAATGTGGAGCGGATGGTTGTGGTGACGATTGTGGGTCTTGCCAAGATCCGCAGGACGAATGCATCGAGGGCCAGTGCGTCTGCCAGCCTACTTGTGAGGGCAAGGAATGTGGCGATAACGGATGTGGGGGTCTTTGCCAGCTTTGCCCCGGATCGCAAGACATCTGTGATGAGGGAACCTGTGTTTGTTTGCCCGCTTGCGACGGCAAGGTCTGTGGGGGAGATGGTTGTGGCGGTAGTTGCGGCGAATGCACAGAACTTGAGGATTGCCTCGGTGACGGTTTCTGTGTTTGCAAAATCGCATGTGCGGACGAATGTTGCATTTCAGGGTCTGTCTGCGGGTTAGATGGAGAATGTTGTCAACCCGATTGTGCTGGGAATGAATGCGGAGATAATGGGTGCGGCGGGCTTTGTGGGGAATGTTGGGGTCAAACTCTCTGTAGCTATACAGATGAGTGCATCAGCCCAGTTCCGATGGTAGAAGTCCCTAAGGGGTCTTTCTGGTGGGGATTCGACAAGGATAATAGCTTCTCCACAGAGGTCAATATTGACTACGCATATCTTATCGACAAGTATCCTGTCACGAGTATCGACTACGGTACTTGTGTTTTCAGCGGAGTCTGTGATGAACCCATATTCACCAAGCTAGAGGAAGAACCCGATAACGAAAAGAAATGGGGGACTTGGGTAAGTCGGTTTGAGAATCCGAAATACCCCGTCACGGGCATCTCTTGGTCGCAAGCGAAAACGTATTGTGAATGGCAGGGTAAACGCCTGTGCTCTGACACTGAGTGGGAGAAGGCAGTCTTTGGTGCCGGTGACTCGCCGGGGAACTGGCCGTGGGGACCAACGTATGTCAATGGGAATGCCTGTGTGGGTTCTTGGAACTTTTGTTGTAGCGTGGGTGACCATCCCCAAGGGGCCAGCCAATTCGGTTTGGAAGATGCCATAAATGGGCAACACAGGGAGTGGGTAGAAGACTGTGCCCACAACGCCCCAAATCCTTGGACAGAAGAAGGAGGAATCAACACAGATGGTTCTCCATGGTTGGAGCCATGCCTTGAAGTCGATGGTGTTGAATGGAAGGCCGTTAAGTACGCTTATCAGGGAGGTTATCATCACACGACATCATGGGGAATCCCTGATGACCCCTATTACTATACGGGAGTCCGATGTTGTCAAGACATGTAGGCGTAGATGGACGACCTCCACGAACAGGCCAAGACTCAACAGTACGTCGATTGCCTGCTCAAGGTTTCTGGGCAGTAATTCGAGGTTATGGACTTGGCCAAGTCGGCAGAAGACGTTTCTGCGGAATGTTGAGAGAGGTGGGACAACTGTTCCGTTGCACGCCCAGTGTCCCGCACCGTTGCGTGAGTTCCCGGCACGAAGTTGGGTTGCCCTATCCTCAGCCTGTGGGAGCAGTCGTGATGCGGCGGCGACATAGGCTCGGCTCCAGGCGTAGGTGGGAACCACACTTGCCGTTGGTCGTCCAGTCCCCATTTGTCCCCCTGCTTCACGAAACGTTGTGATCGGCCAGGCCGTCTTCTGCGCTGCCGTCCTCGAACATTGACCCAGCAATACTACTTCTATGGCTCGGCGTTCTTTAAGCGGTGATGGGTGCATCGAAACCAGATGCAGTCCAAAACCGTGTCAATTGGGGTATTAGTAGTTAACGGCGGGGTCGCTCCTCGCTGCGCCGGGGGTTCGCTCCCCACCTCGTTTTCATCAACGGGGGGGAGGGTCATACCTCCCCCCAGCCCTTCTTCTTCGGAAACGGGCTGGTGGCCAACCACTCGGCAAGGGCGTTTTGATGAAGATGAGGCGAAGCAATGGACAAGAACAACAGCGGCATTCATACCCACGGGTATGCGTGCAGGATCAGGCTCAAGGGCGTCACGCTTGACGATCTCGGCAGGTTGGACTGGCCTCGGCCTCCCGAGGAATGGGTGCACTCGACTCCACGGGGGGGAGCGAGATGGCAATGTCACGGCGGGGCGGATCTGACAAACAAGCAACCAGATCCAAGCTCACCGTTGGGGCGGCGAAACTGGCAATGGAGAGTGCGGCTCTACAAACTCGGCATCCAGCTATCGGCAGAAACTGCTCACCTGAACATCGGTGGAGTGCGCAGAAGGGACGTAGACAGACTGCTGACAGATGTCTTGCAGTTGGAGTCGAGGCAGTGGACGATCCGCCACTGGACAAGATACGAACGGTTCGTCGTCCTCACCCACAAAGATGCTGCTGACCTTGCCAATAGGCTCGACCCGAGCGGAGAAACCGCTCGCAAAGCCAACGAAAAGGCAAGGGAAGAAGGAGAGAGAAAGGAGTTCCTCGTCGACCTGAGTGGCGTTGCCACTATTGTTGGTAGAAGGGCAACAGCGGCGTTGCACACCACGATCTACCGGGTTGTCAACGGCGTCACCGCGGTCTGGAAGCTGGAGTGTGCTCTGTCCGGTTCCACCGCCAAGAAGAACACGTTCACCGAAGCCGAAGCGATCACCACCCTTGATGCCGAACTGGACAAACTCACTGAGGGTCTGAACCGCTTGTCGAAACCGAAGTGCTGGGAACCCGTGGAGCAATCTGCCATTCCCTTCGAAGCATGCATCGCTCGACTGAGAACGAAGGCATATCGAGGCAAGAAACCTGTTTGCAATACCCCCCCCTCTTCCTTGAAGTGGTACTTTTCTGAGGAATTACAAAAAGTTGAGTCGCCTTTTTCAGGGGGCAGCTTAGTTATGGCTGAGAAAGCCCCCTTCAAAAAGAAAGAGAAGAAGAAGGGAAACTCTATCCTCAAGTTTTACAAAGAATACAAAGAAACAAAAGTTGAAACTGAAAACACTGAGTCCTTGAAAGAAGAAATCGTCGGGCTTCCTTTGGGGACGTTGAGTGAAGTCGTATTTCCTCCAGAGGCTAATCCGCACTTCCTAATTCAAAGTCTGAAAAAGAAACTTGGGGATCAACTGTGTTTTTCACTTTTGGCTCCTTCTCACTCGGTAGTTTCCCATCCATTGGCCGAAGCGATTCTTGCAAGTCCTCAAAGTGAAGAAGTTACGCATCTTTTGATCTGGGTCGATGAAGAAATTGTCTCGGACTTCGACGAGCTTTGCGAGTCCGACATTTATCATTCGCTCAAGCTTCAAGAAAAGCTCGATGCCGAAGTTTCAGACCCGGCTTTTTCCCAGAGCCAAACGTGGGAGATGACGAAAACAGTGGAAGAACTTTGGGAGGCGACTCAAAAGTTTGAAAAGAAGCAACGGGAGAAGCCCGAGAAAAAACGGGAGGAGTTTCGATGGGAAGCGTGGAGCCAAGTTGTCCCCAGACGAGTTTCATCCATGCTCGCCGGGTTCGTTGAGAGTTTGCGGCAGGGCTGCGAACAAATAGGTTTCAACGTCACGCTCATAAGCTGGGACTGTCGGCCTCAGCATGGGCGAGGGAACTGGAAACCGTACCATCGCTTCACTGATGCCCGTGTGCGTTCACTTCTTGGAGACGCCGGTAGGCATTTTGCCCACCAAAGATATCTCGTAGAGCGGGACGTGACGACAGTGTGGAAGGATGAAGTTGGTGGTGCCGTGGGACGGTTTGTTTGCGAACAGGTCGAGGAGCAATCCGTGGATGCCATTCTCGATGCTTTCTTGTTCGAGGAAGAGGAACAGAATTCGCAGGAGCAAGAGGAGTATCTTGGTGACTACCTTGATGGGAACACTGAACTGGGATTTGAAGAGTGGACAAAAATGCGTGATCGAACACAGGAGGATCAAAGATGGAAATGAAGTTCATGAAGAAGGAGGTTGCCAGTGGTTTGACGAAACTTAGCGTTGACGGCGACCCAACAGATGGCCTGCAGCAACTGGGTGAAGTTGTGAACCGGCTCCGTGAGGAGGAACTTGATGCTGCTATCGATGGGCGCACCGGTGTTCTCTATGAATGCGCAGAAATCAGGAGTCGATTGCAGCATACTATCCACAGGCTCAAGACCAGAAATGACGTCAAGAAGACTGCCCGTGACGAGTTGAAAACGTGGGATGCGACAGATGGTGAGATTGCTAGCGACAAAATGGACGACCCCTACCGCTGGCTGGACAAACTGACCATCAACGAAGAGGGGGAACTGCAGGTGCCAGACGATGATTGGCTGGCCGGTTTCGATCACGGGATCATTGAAGACTGGCGGGGGTAGGAGCAATGGAGTCCCAACACTGGTTGATGAAATCAGGAGGAGATTTAGTATGGCGAGATTCAACGAAGGGAACCTAATCTTTGAAGTTTGCCTCGACTGCACGGCAAAGAAGTACAAAACGGCGGAGGAACTATACATCGCTGTGCTGGCAGCTTCAGAGGCGGCTTTTCTGGATGCTTTGGCAGACCCAATAATACAGGATGAAGCGGAGCGGTTCTTAAATGGTGGCGTGAACGCCGGGAAGAGCGACGATCAGGAAGGCGATGCCGAGGTGCATCGATTCGTACCGGGGATGAACTGAGACCGTGCGTCAATTGCCTGAAAACGCATGGGGATCTCCCCATTGCGAACGGAATCTCATCCCCCTTCTGCCCGAAAAACGGGCGGTTGATGGGCTGGAGGATCAAAGTTGAATTCAATCTGCGAATTCGATCAGCAGGCCAGTTTGGGGTGATCCCGAAAACCCACCAGCGGTCGTAGCTGCGGTTGTGAGCTTATGGCCAGTCAAGAAGTAGGAGGAGATGATAATGAAGACTGTGACTAACGACGACCCAACAACCTGCCTCGACCCGGCTGTCAGGGTGCAGGCGATGACGCAGTTGGCCGAGTTCGGCG
>CAZURA010000144.1:9456-13428 GCA_964622985.1 uncultured Bacteroides sp.
TGCCTCGACCCGGCTGTCAGGGTGCAGGCGATGACGCAGTTGGCCGAGTTCGGCGAGACCGCTGCGTGGCTACAGGAGATCGCCGACGATCTCGCCGAAAGCCCATCGGCCTTCAGAGACGTCGACTATGCCCGTGCGGCGGCTGTCGACCTAGAGTTGGGCATTGAACGGCTGCGGGAACTGGAGACGGTGGTGAGGTCGATGATCAAACAGTGGCTCGATTTGCGCAAACTGGTCGGCGAGTGCCCGCCGAGGATCAAACGTCGGCGACACCAAGTGTGATGCCTCTTTCCTTAGCCCACTGCCGTAGGCCGTTGACCACCGCCAGAGCGGGTTCTCGGGACGAAAACACCTGCGCCTTCCTTGCGACCTCGTCCTCGTCGTCAAGTAGAACGGTCGTCAGCGTTGCGGTTCCGTCACGATGGTCATCGATTTGGGTTGTCAATGTCATCACGGTGTAACCTCCATGATCGTTGTTTCAGAAGCATTTGGTTCAGGAACCGTTTTGAAACGCAGTAGTGGAACTCACCGGATCGGGGGCAAGAGAATTGAAATCTGCTGAGACTTTTGAAACAGTGTCCTCGGCTTCCCTCAGCCTCCGCCAGAGCGTCGTCTTGGGTAGGTCAAGCATGGCCGCAACCTCGCCAAGGCTGTGGCCGTTGCCCAGCAACTCCCTTGCCGCACGCAGATCAAGTTCCCGCTTGGGACGCCCACAGTGAACACCACGCCGCTTTGCCCGGTCCACCCCTGCCCGCACCCGCTCTTGAATGAGGCATCGTTCGAACTCGCCGAAAGCCCCGAGAATCTGGAGCATCAACCGTCCATGGGCACAGGTGGTGTCGATGCCGCTGTCCCTCAACGATATGAAGCCGACTCCCAGACGTTGTAGGGCATCCAGCACATGAAGGAGATGCTGAAGGCTCCTCGCCAGACGATCCAACCTCCAGACAAAGAGGAGATCGATCTTGCCTGAGCTTGCATCCTTCAACAAGCGATCAAGGCCAGGACGTTGTGCGGTGCCGCCAGAGATGCCTTCGTCAAGGTACTCGCCGGTGATCTCCCAGCCCCGCTGTGCCGCAACCTGTTTGAGTTCGTCGGTCTGTAGGCCAATGTCCTGCCCATTGTGAAGTGTGGATGTCCGGGCGTAGATCGCCACCCGTTTCGTGTTCTTCTTGTCGTCCATTGAACCCTCATTGCTGGTGCATCTGTACTACTCTCAAAGCAGCTTTCGTAACGGACTTCTGGAACAGAATGGCAGGTTTGTCCCGGCAGGTCAGAACTGGATAGAAAACCCCGCCGACCGATCACGGCGGCCAGAAATGTCGCATTGAAAACACATTAAGAACAGGGAGGCACTCTCGGTGCTGTAGGTCGAATTCGTCTTGTGGCACGCAGAAGAGGGCTACGGATGCACACTTATGGCCGTTTGGGTCGGGCTATTCGATGCAAACAGTGGGTTCCGTGACCACTTTTTTGGTCGAGAGACGCAGAAACGGGTGTGACCCCAGGTCGAGAAGCAGTTGGTTTTCTCGTCGGAAGAGGAGTCGCCCAGAAGAAACTTTCGTCAGTTTTTCCCGAATTGGAGTAGTTAAAGGGGGCGATCACTTTCAGTTCGTGGTTTCCCGACATCAACGCCTTGCAGAGCTTCTGCGGGGGATGAACATAGACGCTGCCCAGCAGCGCAACGACTGACAACTGGAAACTGATAGGCCGAGCCTGTCCCAGAAAGCCTGCCCGAACGGCAGGAAGCTCCCCGTCCTCGGACTCGGGGTGCGAACTCATGATGCTGTCGAGCCATAGACATCATCATCAGTGACCTTGCTCCAACGGTCATGGCCAGTTTCCCATTCGCTGACGTGCCCACAAGGTGCGTCAGCATGGGGGACAGACCATGCAGGAAAAGGAGACGGGGGATACCTCGGCAGTCCTGACCGTGGAAGAGACGGCCAGTCTTCTCAAGTTGCCCGTATCTACGGTTCGGCTGTTATGCCGAAAGGGTGAGCTTCCCGCGCGGAAACTCGGTCGGCACTGGCGGATTCACCGGGGTGCACTGGAGCAACTGTTCCATTCAAATGGAGGGGCAGATGGGAGTTTACAAGGAAGGGACAACGAAGGACGGACGACAGATCTGGCGAATTCAGGTGTATCGCAACGGAGAACGTCGGCAGGCCAAAATTCGGGGCACAAAGAAAGAGGCTCGGGACATCGAAGCAACACTGCGGGTCGAACTCGAAAGCGAGATGAAGCGGAAGCTGGAGCCAGAACTGCTGCCGATTTTCTCAAGCTTCTGCATTAGGGTCTACAGTCCCCATGCGAAGGCACACCTGTCCTTCTTGTCATGGCGGAACCGCAAGTACCAGTTGGCACGTCTGTGCGAGTACTTCGGGGATTTGCGGCTCGATGAAATCTCAGTTCCGGAGATCGAAAGCTACAAAGAAGAGAGGCTGGCCGATGGCCGAAAGCCCTCTGGCATCAACGATGACCTGAAGGTGTTGAGAACGGTGCTGCAATACGCACTGGATCGTGGCCATGTCATCGAGATCCCCCGGTGCAAGAAGCTCAAGGTGCAGGGACGAGGCAGGGTTCAGTTCTGGAGTGAGGAGGAAGTAACAAGACTACTGGATGCCTGCCGGGAGCAGGAGCCAGACATCCACGACCTCGTCCTATTCCTCGCCAACACCGGCGTCCGCAAAAGGGAGGCCATCGCTCTGCGGGCTTGCTCCATCGACTTGGAGAGACGGGTAGTTTCTGTCGAACCCTACGACGACTACACGACGAAAAGCAACAAGGCACGAGAGGTACCGATCAACGATGCCATCCATGATCTCTGCGAGAAGGCCGTGCGATCAGGCAGGGAATGGCTGTTCCCCTGTCCGAAAACCGGCGACCGCTATGCATTTTTTCCGAGCTTGAAATGGGAGAGAGCCATGGGAACTGCGGGCTTGAAGGGTGGCCCCCACCGGCTCCGCCACACTTACGCTTCGCATCTGGTCATGGAAACCGGCGACCTGTTCCTTGTAGCCAAGGTGCTCGGCCACTCACACAGCCGTGTGACGGAGCTTTACGCCCACCTGATGCCTGACCATCTGGCGAGGGCAAGAACTGCGGTGTCGTTCAATTCTGTGGCTCAGGATGGGGATGACAGCCGTCCCACCCTGTCATTGGTCAACTAACTCGGCGAAAGCTGCACATCCAGACAACTCTCTGGAACAGGTGTCCATTCCGTGGGCAACTCTTGCCGAACGTGGAGTCGAATGGTCACCTGTGCCTCCGCCACCTCACTGGAGTGAAACATCTCAACTGATTTGTATAATGTTCTCCATCGGATCTGGTGTTCCTCGGTCTCGTTCGAGGCAGCAGGAAAGGGAAGGCGTACCGTAAAAACGAGATGGCCAGTGCTGCCCGGCCTCAGCCAGAAAGGGGCAAGCATTCTCTCTTCACTCAACTCCCCATCGACCCATAGCTCATGGCCATCTTCCCCGACTGCCCCTTCCCCTTTGTTTGCCACCTTCACGCAGAGGTCAAGCACCGTCTCATTCGGTAAGTCAAGTCGCTGTGTCCGTCGCCACTCGACCCGTTCCACCACGAGTTCTCCCCTCTTGGTTGCCTCTTCCTGACGCTCCGCCACGATCCTCTGCTCCCGCATGGAATCAGCCATCTTCTTGGTCTTCCAAGCGTAGAACGCCGTAGTCATTACCAGCGCAGCCATGAGGACAATCTCACAGACTACCTCCACCTTCATCCACGCCAGTTCCGATGGCACTCCGCACACGAACTCCATGACTGACTCCATCGGCGACCTCCAAAACCGTGGGAGCGACTGAATCACTCCCAAATCCACTCCCAACCCCATTTCCCGTTAACCAGAAACGGGCTTGCGAAAACTCGCAAACCCGCACGGTTACTGGACTTCCTCATGGAGCGGGAGACGAGATTTGAACTCGCGACGTCAACCTTGGCAAGGTTGCACTC
>CAZURA010000145.1:0-13389 GCA_964622985.1 uncultured Bacteroides sp.
TGCTCAAAGAAAACGGATATTCAACTGCGTTTATGGGGAAATGGCACCTGGGGCATGCACCATATATTCCCGAAAACCAGGGCTTTGATGTGGTGGTTGGTGGCCGCGCACACCCGGGCCCTCCTCCTCCGGGCCGCTTTTTTGCCCCCTGGGATATTGAGACAATACCTTCTGCTCCCGAAGGAACCCACATTAGCGATGTATTAACCGATGAAGCCGTAAAATATGTAAAGGCTAACAAAGATAATCCTTTCCTGCTCTGCCTTTGGTACTACGATGTCCATGCACCTTATCAGGCAAAAGAAGAGTTAAAGAAAAAATACCAGGCAAAACTGAATTCAAAGCATATCCAGCGAAGTCCCACCATGGGAGCCATGATTGAAACCATGGACATAAACATTGGCAGGGTGCTTAAAACCATTGAAGATTTGCAGCTGGAAGATGAAACCATTGTAATTTTCACTTCAGACAACGGTGGCAATATGTATGACGGCCCCGAATGCACCACCCCCACAAACAATTATCCCTTACGTGCCGGGAAAGGGAATAATTATGAAGGAGGAGTGAGAGTCCCATTGATTGTCCGTGTTCCGGGAGTTACAAAAGCCGGCAAGAAATCAGAAGTGGTCACTTCAACGGTTGACCATTACAAATCCTTGCTTGAATTGCTGGACATTCCTTTTCCGGATCATGTAGCAAGCGATGGTGTAAGTTACGTGGATGCGTTGAAAGGGAAAAAGTATGAAAGGGAGCCCCTATATTCTACCTTTAGCAGTTATCAGCCTGCCACAGGAAGCCGCCCAAACAGTTCAATGCGCCAGGGGCCCTGGCGTTTGTACAGGTTTTATTTCGATGGCCCCAACCGGGAGCACCGCTACGAGTTGTATAACTTGAAAAAGGACATTGGTGAAACAAAAAACCTGGCAGAAAAATTTCCCGATAAAGTGCTGGCAATGACCAGGCTTTTGGATGCCTATGCAGAAGAAGCCGATATTTTACTTCCTCAAAAAAATGAAAACTATTCAGGAAATGTTGCCGATGCATGGCAAGGTTTAAGTGGTACGGAAATCAGGGTTGAAAATAAAGTATTAAAGATTAAATCCTCCGGTTCAAGCCCTGAGCTTGAAACCTACTTTACGCCAAGGGCTGGTAATTGTACTTTCTATTTAAAATTCGAAATGAAATCGACCAGTGAGGGTAAGGGAAGCGTCTCGTGGAAAGAAGTCCGGGAAAGTACATATTCACCTGAAAAAGCAACTGAATTCAAGAGCATTCACGACGGAAACTGGCATCCGTACAAAGTTGCAATGCCAATGGGCAGGCCATTAAATGTTCTGAAAATTCAGCCCTCATCAGGTGAAGGTGTGATCGAATTAAGGAACATAGAACTCGTTTCAGCCGAAGGTCATTACATCCGTGACTGGCCGCTATACTAAGGCCATGAAAAAACCATATGTACAAATGAGAAGGATAATGAATTGCGCATCGTTAGTCTTTGTAATTGCCAGCATATCTGTTGCTTCGTGTTATGCAGGAGGCATGACAACAGAGAATGAGAAGCCCAATATTATCATCATTTATACGGATGACCATGGTTATTCCGACCTGTCGTGCCAGGGAGTTTATGATGATGTTAAGACACCATATATCGATAAACTGGCAGAAACCGGAGTACGCATGACATCCGGTTATGTTACATCACCGCAGTGTGTGCCGTCGCGGGGAGGACTGATCAGCGGTCAGTATCAGAACCGTTTTGGCCCGAAGTCGAATGGAGCTAAAGCTCCGGGAGCTAATGAAAAGTTCGACCGTTTGGAAACTATTCCTGAACGCTTGCAAAAAGCAGGTTATGCCACCGGAATGGCAGGGAAATGGCATTTGGGATCCAGCAATGAAATTGCCAGGCATGGTTTTGACATGGTTTTTTTCAAAAACAGCAATCGTCCCGGATTGACAAATTTCAATTTCGAAGGGGAAATAATACCCCTGGGAGAAATGCCAGAGCGTCGTTGCCAGGCACTGGCCATGCTGTCGGCAGTTGACGATGGTGTCGGAAAAATTGTAGAAACCTTAAAAGAAAACGGGCTGAGAGAAAACACCATCATTTTTGTAATGGGCGATAATGGCGCTCCATTAAAAATACACAAGCTGGATGCCCCCGGCGGTGGCCCTGGTTGGGATGGCTCGTTGAATGACCCAATGAACGGTGAAAAAGGGATGTTAACAGAAGGTGGGATCAGAGTTCCTTATGTGGTGAACTGGAAAGGGAAGATCCCGGGAACTAAACTGGTTTCTTAAATAAAGCTATAATGACCTTAAAAGTTTATAATAACTGCATTCATCGCCTAAACTTGCGCAAAGTCACTCCCGCTGTAAACCTTGCCATAATAGCTTTGGCAATCATCCCATGTGTCAGCGCCCAGGAATCCATCCAGCATGAACTGCCCATTGTCACCCACTGGAGCAATGAGACGAAGGCTTTTGAATACATGGCCAGCGACATGCCGGATTACAGGGTGCCAGCGCCTGATGAGAAATACAGGCCAGGGGACTCTTACTATTATTACCGGGAGGGGAACAGCAATTTTCTTCCGGATCTGAACAATTACGTGGGCATGAATTTCAGCCTGAAAACCGTCGGAGAGGAAAAGGTCAAAGCTTTAGCGGAAAGTGTAGTCAACGCAAGCGGGGTGGCTCTGAAGTTTTATCGTCCGGATGCATTTACGGTTCGAAATGCTCCCACCAGGCTCAAAGATGCTCCCGGTTATGTCCAGGTGGTGCATGCAAAGATCATCAAAACCAGTGAGGAGGATCCTGGCTGCCTGGCGACTTTCTTCCTGCCGCCAAACTGGAAGAGCGATGCGCCGGAAGGCACCTATCCGATCATTACCGTGGGTCATTACGATCTTAATGATCATGTGTTTTTGCCCACACCCAACGGCAGGGGGGATGCCTTTGGCACCCTCGTTGCCAGAAGCGGCATCGAGGGGCGCACCGGTGCGATCGGAGTGATCTGGAACGGGGGAGGTGCCTGGGCCACCTATACAGCAAATCCACGGGCATTCAGGCAATTCGGGAAGATTATTGATTACGTGTCGGAAGAGCTTGGCGGAAACCGTCACTGTGTCATGGCAACCGGCAATTCCAGAAGCGGGATTACTGCAGTGGGCATGGCAAGCAATCCCCTGAACCTTGATTACACCATGAAGTTTATTTCTGCAGGTTCTTTCGCTTCCAACCGGGATAACAAAAAGTTGTCTTTTTCAACAAGCTATCCCAAGCAGCTCATGAATCTCTGCAGGATGACCGGGTTTCACGATTCCTGGAAACCGGGATGGAAATATCCGGCTACAGATGGTATCCATGTACAGGCAGGGGACATCAACCAGGATGCCCTTGTCAACACGCATTTAATCGGTAAAGATGCGTTTGAGGTAGCGGGTTATGTCCAATCGGGAACAGAGAGCACCAACCCAGACTGGAATCCATTCTCGGATAAATGGATGGACGGGATACTGGATGCGGGAACGGCGGTATTCCTGGAAGTAAGGACCAATGATATCCTGCCGCACTTCAACATGCTCGAATATGCGAATAAGCTGGAAGAAAAGATGAAGGAAAAGGGGGATGTCCGGCTCCACGTGGATTATATCGCTCGTGCGGGACATGCGTTCCGCAGAACACCCCAGGGTACTTTCGTCTTAAATGATAAACTGTGGGATGCGCTTTCGCAGTTTGTGGATCCAACTGCGACAGAGGGTCCATTGGTCGAGCCGGGCAAAGGTTATTTCGAAATCAACAGAGAGACACTCAGCTTTGAAAAAGTTAATCTGACAGACGGCATGCATCCTTTCGCTATGGATGTGCCGGTTGGCATCATGAGAGGCGATACCATCGCACTGGTATGTACGGGAGAACCGGGAACCACCTATCGCGTGGAAATCAGCCCCGAAGAGGGTCTTGATGCGCCTGGTTTCGAAGCCAGGGGAGTGATTGCGGCAGATATTACCATGAGGGGCGTGAGTTTTGTAGATATTCCACTTCAGCAGCCCATTGGCAAATATCAATATCGCCTCTGGATAAAGAAGCCGGGCCAGGAGGAAGTGGAACTGGACAAGAGCCATAGTGTTACTGGCCAGGAAGTCATCTTGCATATCTGGGATGAGAAATTGGCAGACAACATTGTGAGTGGTGACGAGCTCTGGCGGGAAACATACGGGCAGCTCCTGCCAAAAAAGCTCGGGCCAGTCATCGCTGGATTCACTGAAGACCAGGCATCCTTAATTGTGGACAAAACACCTTTTATAGCAGCCAAAACAAGCGATCCGGGTATCACCACTCACGAAATCACCTCAGGTAATGTCACCCTGGGCATCACCGACAAGGGGGGTGGCATGATCAATAAATTCACCCTTCCCGGCTATGGCGACATCATGGACGATTTTGCCGACCGTTACGGCCGGGGTGGACAAACCGCTGTGCGAAGCCTTGGTCATAGCCATAAATACAACCCTACACAGGCCGGGCTCACCGATCAGTCTGGTACACAATGCAACATCACCGCCACAACAGGCAGGCTGGTGGTGGACAAAAGGCCTTGTTGCCTCTGGAGGGGCGATAACCAATATGATTTTATCGAGTGGGAAGACCTATGCAGTGACAATTACAATGATGGGGGCACCTCGGGCCACAATTCCGATGTGGATGGTATTGATGAGACCAACCTGCCGGGAAAACAAGCCGAGGAAATCACCAGTGAGTTCGATTTTTATTGTGTCTACCAGGACTATATGGACTCCAGCGGTGTGGACATACCTTGCTTTTACCATTATTATGAAATGGAATATTCACGGTATCCAGGGCATTGCATTGATCAGTTTGGAGAAGGGACCTCTGTTTGGGACGCCAATCAAATTGTTGATGACATATCTGTAAATGCCCCTTCGGGCACACACCAGGGAACCGACCAGGACATGAACACCTTTACCCATTGGACCACCTTGCGCACTGACAATGATTTGTGGGCAGGTGATTACAGGCACACCGTGCTGGTCTCAGGGGCCTGGTATACCGAGGCCAGGACAGCCAAGGCTCAGGCTGTAGTTCACATCGCAGGTGCAGAAGTTTTCCCATTGTTGATTATCAGCAACTCCACCGACATCAATGCGGGTCCTGCCATTGGCGTTTTCCAGCCCAACTCCGATATCGTTGCCCAACAGACAGTTGGTGGCACCTATACCGACGACAGGCGCAAGCCTCGATCTGCATGGGTGCAAGACGATCCCGACCGAGCAGGCCAGAACAAATTTGGCTTTGGTGGCCGCACCTGGGGCCTGCTGAACAGGAACCGCACCCCAAACAACGATCCTGAAAAATGGCGTGGCGAGATGTATTTCCTGGTGGGCACACCTGCCGAGATTTATGCAAATGCCTTAAAGCTCAATGCCGAATGGGCAACAGGAAACCTCCCATCAGCCCCAACAGGCCTTTCCCTCTCAACAGGCGAAACCAGTTGCGACCTTTGGGTTACCGCCTCCTGGACGGCCAATGCCGCTTCCGACAGCGTTACAGTATATGAAGTATGGCGCAGCACGGCTGCTGGTGGCACTTACGATTACCTTGCCTCAAGCACGGGTACCAGCTATACCGATGGGGGATTGGACCCAAATAAAGAATACTTTTACAAGATAAAAGCGGCCAGCCAGGCCGGAACCTCAGCTTATTCCTCCAAGCAATCAACGACCACTCTAGAAAACTGCATCAGCTATAGCCTGACCATACACAGCGGTACTGGTGGCGGCAGTTATCCTGAAAACACCCAGGTTAGCATTACAGCCAATGTGCCCACCTCCGGAAATGTCTTCGACCAATGGACCGGCGACGTGGCCAATGTGGCGGACGTGAATGCAGCAACTACCACCATTACCATGCCTGCTGAAGCCGTTGAACTCACTGCCACTTATACGCCCACCACCTCAATTGATAAAGTCAGGACTTTTTCTAAGGATGCTGCTGTGCAACTATACCCCAATCCTGCCAGGGGCATCGTCATCATAGAAACAACAGAGGCATTCGAAGTCGTTGTTTTTGATGTTGTAGGACAAATAATGTATAACAAGCAGGATGCGGCCACTTCATGCAATATAGATGTGAGAAATTGGAAAAGCGGGGTATATTATGTGAACATTCAATGCGCTGGCAAAGTATTTAATAAAAAACTAGTCGTGGAATAGAATGATAATAAAGCAAAAAACAATCAGCAGATGAAGAAGTATAATATCTTGGTCTTATTAGTGCTGGCTTGCTGCCAGATAGCTTGCTCGAGACCCACCGATTCCAGACCAAACATCATCCTGCTTTTTATTGATGATCTTGGCTATGGTGATACCGGACCTTTTGGCTGTACTGACATTCCCACACCCAATATCGATCGGCTTGCTGATGAAGGGCTTGTTTTCGATCAGCTGTATGTTACCAATCCGCCCTGCTGTCCGAGCCGTTCAAGTGTGTTAATGGGAATGTACGGTCAGCGCTTCGGTAAATACGGAATGTCCCGTGGGATGCCGATTCCGGAAGACAAACCAACATTTGCCGAACTATTACGGGACAATGGGTACATCACCGGACAGATCGGAAAATGGGATCTTGGCGACAAGTTTCAGGGTCCTTCCGCCCGCGGATTTATGGAGGTTGCCGAGCTGCCTACCAGGATAAAAAAAGGAAATCATTTTTTATGTAGAAATGAAGATGGCGAAGTGGTTTGGATGACGGAAATTGACGGGGATAACTTAATCGAGTTTGTTGACCGGAACCGATCGAAAGAGAAGCCGTTATTTATGTACTGGTCACCTCTGGCGGTACACTCGTCTCACAGAGATATTCCCGAAAAATATGCAAGTCGCACAACTGCACCGGAAAATCGCCGCAAACTCGGTGGTGGCATCGTTGCACTTGACGATCAGGTTGGTAAACTGCTTGACTATCTTGACAAGTATAAAATGCGTGAAAATACTTTAATTATATTTTCCAGCGATAACGGAGCAAACCTGGTGGAGGGTGGAAGTTCAACGCCATATCGGGGAGGTAAAGGTCCCTACACTCAGCAAGTCGGCTGGACACTCAGCCCTACGATTATCTCCTGGCCGGGCGTTATTCCAAAAGGCAAGCGCTTCGATGGATTATCGTGTACCCTCGATTTTTATGCCACCATGGTTCCCGCTGCAAAAATCCCTGTTCCCGAACACATCGACGGAGTCGACCTGATGCCCTACCTTCGCGGCGAAAAAAGTGGCGATGTTCACGAATATCTCTACTGGCTAAACTACGATCCGACGGATCCCTGGAACCGACATCTTGTTGCCGTCCGATGGAAAAACTGGCGCCTGTACCGCCATAGAGAGACGGATCCCTGGCAACTATTTGATCTCGTTAAAGACCCCCGTGAAGAAAATAATGTGGCAGATCAATTTCCGGAAGTTGTAGAACAGATGGCCGAGAATCATGCTGAATGGAAAAGCACCCTTGCTCCACTATGGGAAAAAACAGGTGAAAATTATAAGAATCCCGGTCCGGTTACGCCTGTCGGTTATGGTTGGGTGATTAGTGACGGACGGATGGTACCCGAAAAAATAAAGCAATAAGAAATGCAAAGCATTTTTAAAACTACAATGACATTTTTGTTGACACTGATAAGTGTCGCAACTTTTAGTATGGCTAAGGGGAAAGATGCACCCAACATACTTTTTATACATGTTGATCAGATGCACTGGCAGGCAATGTCGGCCTACGGAAATCCTTATGTAAAAACCCCTGCAATGGACAAACTGGCCGCCGATGGCTGTTCATTTCGGGCTGCATATACTACTTCTCCGGCATGTTGTCCGGCACGGGCAAGCTGGTATACCGGTCGTATGTCCTGCGAAACGGGTGTTCCTAACAATGGTGAATTATGCCGTCCCGACATACCCGATCTCGGTCAGTGGCTCACAAAACATGGTAACTACAAAGCTGCGTATGCAGGTAAGTGGCATATACCCGGAAGGGATGTGGGTAAGAGCTTTGACCTGCTTTACCCTGCGACCGCTGGCAAAGGGGAATACATGGACGGTGCAGTAGCACGTGCATGTATGGGGTTTCTGGAGAATTACAAAGGTGATAAACCCTTTTTCCTGAATGCAGGGTTCATGAATCCACACGACTGCTGTTTCACAAGCGGTGCTAATGGCGGGCAGGGCAAGTTTCAGTTTGCTGCGGAGATTGAAAAGGATCTTCCGCCTCTGCCCAATAATTTCATTCACAATCTGAGACATGACAAACGGCTTCCGGGATGGAAAGAGAGAGACTGGCGCTATTACATTTACAGCTATTACCGCTGGGTAGAGATGGTTGATGCAGAGATAGGAAGCCTTTTCGATGCACTGAAGAACTCTCGCTTCGCCGACAACACGATCATTGTTTTTGCTGCTGATCATGGTGACGGACTTGCTTTTCATGGAAATATCTCTAAAGTTATTCTAGAAGACGAATCCTGGAGGGTGCCAACTATTATTGTTGATCCCCGAAATGGGATAAAAGGTAAGCAAGACGAAGAGCATCTCTCTATTGGTGTGGATATAGCTGCTACAATTTGTGATTACGCACAGGTACCGATGCTGCCCAAAATGACTATTGGTAAGAGCCTTAGGCCCCTTGCGGAGGGAAAGAGTGTTAACGCCTGGCGTGACCATATTGTGGGCGAATCTTTCGGAGGGAGTCAGGTGGCTGTGCGTGACCAACAATACAAGACCATTTTCTATGGTAATAATAAGGGAACGAAGGTTTTCGACATGAAGGCTGATCCATTGGAGGAGAATAATCTTGCCACCAGTTCCGAGGGCAAACAAGTAAGGGCAAGGCATAAGGTACTCCTTGGTGAATACCTGGATAAGGTTGAGATTTATGAACCTCAGGAGAAGAATAAGGGGCATGTAGCATACTTAAATTATTATGGCAATTTTGAGGAAAACATGGAGCAGGAAACAATTTTAAACAACAATGTTTCTGAGGCCGGAATTTCTAAATCTGATACGAATAAACTCTTTTTACCAAATACGCATACAGAACCATATGCAATTGGACCGGTCACAGGATATCTGCCAACTTTCTCACCTCCCTCAGGAGAAAGCATGACTGGCAATTTTACAGCACAATACGATCTGGTTTTATTAATAGGTGCTAGGGAAGTATCGAGAAACAGACCCTTAGGTTCTGCAAAGCTAAGCTTCGACAATGGTCAATGCAGAGCTGTTGAGATTCGTGGGAATAACACAGGAAGCCCTTATAGCAGCGTGGTTAAAACAATCATGCAGTTAAACGGGAAGAACAACACCACCATACAATGGGAAACAGAGTCCGGTATAGTAGGTGTAGAAGAGGTTAAATTCATTGAAAAAGGGACCTGGGATGGAAGGACCATATCTGCCAAAACCAATTCATGGTCACGACAAAGTACTACCTCCAATCCCCTGATTCACCGCTGGGCACTTCTGCCTGTTCTTGCTTCCGGAAGCATAAAGAATGCCCCGTTGGAATTTGACATGCTCGACGATGCAGCACTACGCCCCAACCAAATCCTAAGATACGAAGGCGAGATTGAGGTCCCTGTTAAGGAAGGAAAAGTAAAGATGGACAGCTATGTCCAGACAGGACATGGCATTGTGCCTATTCATTACCTGGTGGATGATAAAGGCCAGGTACAACTCATTACAATGGATGCTATAAGCTGGGTACTTAGTATAAGTAAATTATAATCAATAGATATGTATAGATTGATTTGCACGTCCGCCTTAATTTTGTTTATAGTTGCAGTTCAGGCAACTACGGCAACAAAAACAGAGAAAAAACAAAATATAATTTTTATCCTGGCCGATGATTTAGGTTGGAAAGACCTTGCCTGTTATGGATCTGATTTTTACGAAACGCCAAATATAGATGCATTTGCCAAAACGGGAGTACAGTTCTCCGATGCATATGCAGCAAGTCCGTTTTGTTCTCCAACACGTGCAAGCATATTAACAGGCATGTATCCCGGACGATTAAGGTTTACAACCCCAATGGGTCATGATATAAATGCTGTTCTTGATCCCAAAGAATCAACCAAAAATTTGCCTCATTTGAAAACTGCCACACCCGAAACCTGTACGCGGCTGTCCAACGATTATCTGACTTTGGCAGAAGTGCTCAAAGAAAACGGATATTCAACTGCGTTTATGGGGAAATGGCACCTGGGGCGTGAACCATATATTCCCGAAAACCAGGGCTTTGATCTTGTGGTTGGTGGCCGCTTTCATCCAGGCCCTCCACCACCAGGCAGATATTTTGCCCCCTGGAATTGCGAGACCTTTCCAGAGGGGATTGAAGGTCAACACATAAGCGATGTATTAACCGACAGTGCCCTTGCTTACCTGGCAAGGCAAAAGGATGATCCCTTTCTCCTTTGCCTCTGGTATTACGATGTACATGGCCCCTATCAGGCGAAGGAAGAATTGATAAAGAAATATGCGGAAAAATTAAATCCGGATCATATTCAGCGCAGTCCGCGTATGGGGGGAATGATTGAGGCATTGGACGTGAGCATTGGCAGGGTATTAAAAGCCATTAAGGAGTTGAACCTCGAAGAGGAAACCATTGTAATTTTCACTTCAGACAACGGGGGTAATATGTATGACAACCCCGATTGCACCATCCCTACAAACAATTACCCATTGCGCGCCGGGAAAGGGAATAATTATGAAGGAGGAGTGAGGGTCCCATTAATTGTCCGTGTTCCCGGAGTAACAAAAGCCGGAAAAAAATCAGCAGTGGTCACTTCAACAGTTGACCATTACAAATCGCTGCTTGAATTGCTGGATGTTCCTTTTCCGGAAAATGTAGTAAACGATGGTGTAAGTTACGTGGATGCATTGAAAGGAGAAAAATACGAACGCGAGCCCATATATTCCGCCTTTTGCCACAATGCCATTATCACAGGAAACCGCCCAAATATTTCAATGCGCCAGGGACCCTGGCGTTTGTACAAGTTTTATTTCGATGGCCCAAACCGGGAGCACCGGTACGAGTTGTACAATTTGAAAAAGGACATTGGTGAAACAAAAAACCTGGCAGATAAATTTCCCGATAAAGTACTGGCAATGACCAGGCTTTTGGATGCCCATGTAGAAGAAGCCGATATTTTGCTTGCCCAAAAAAATGAAGACTATACAGGAAATGTTGCTGCTGCATGGCAAGGTTCAGGCTGCACCGAAATTATGGTTGAAAAAAAAGTCTTAAACATAAAGTCCACCGGTTCAAACCCTGAAATTGAAACCTACTTTACGCCAGGTGTGAATAATTGTACTTTCTATTTGAAATTCGAAATGAAATCGACCAGTAAGGGCAGGGGGAGTATTTCGTGGAAAGAAGGCACGGAAGAAACCTATTTGCCTGAAAAAACAAGTGAATTCAAAGGCATTCACGATGGAAACTGGCATCAGTACAAAGTGGAAATGCCAATAGGCAGGATATTAAAAGTTTTGAAAATTCAGCCCTCATCAGGTGAAGGGGTGATGGAATTAAGGAATATAGAACTGGTTTCAGCCGGAGATTATTACATCCGTGACTGGCCGCTATACTAAAAAAACTAAAATTACATTGATATGAAATTCAATTTGACAATTGTAAAAACATCCTTGATTCTCACTGTTTTATTGTTTTTTCAAGCTTGTAGAGAAGAGATCCCTTCAATGTCTTATAGTATTTATGGAGATCAGGAAGGATCGTATTATGTGGAAAACAATCTTAGCCACAAGCATGTGATGAAATCAGGATCATTCAATGAGGCAATAGACCATGCGATTGACCTTATTAAGAACAGTGGTGGATCCATAAGGATCCGTAGTGGAAAATATGAAGTTACATCACCAATTCATCTTTATAATTCCATTCATATTGAAGGAGATGGAAAGTCAACTTCTTTACATATATCTGATCATTTTCCAGAAGGTAATTCTGTTTTTTTCGCTGATTCAGTAAATGATATCAGTATATATAAATTATCAATAATTCAGGATAATGACAGACAAGAAGTAAGTGGAATTATTTATAATCATTGTGGTACGTCCATCATTTCGGATGTTTTTATGCTTGGATTAACCCATCATGGTGCCTGGATAAGGAATGCTAGTTTTTTGAGCAGAATTGATGCTTGTACCTTTGGTAACATAGAAAATAGTGCGGTATTATTTGAAAACCTGAGGCAAGGCAGAGCTGGAGATTTTTTGCCAAACTATGTATCGAATTGCATTGTTTATAGTTCGGGAATGGGGATTGAATTCCATAAAGCAACGGTTGCAGATATCGTTAATTGCAAAATTTATCAAACAAAAAAACACGCTATTTTTATTCGTGATGGAAGTGGCAGTGTTTTAATATCCGGATGTCGAACATTTCAAATCCAGGATGCTGCTGTAAAAATTATGAATGCTGCTGAAATCAATATTTCAAATAATATTTTCTGTTGGCATGAGAAAGAAGGTATCGTTCTGGATAAAGTAATCTGGGGTACGATTACCGGAAATGAAATCATGGATAATGGAAGTTTTAACCCGGTTGACAGTTCTAATTTTGATTTTGATCTTAATGGACAAACCAGACCTTATGGAATTCCAATTGGTGATTTTGATTTTAATCTTTATAGGAAGAACAACCCCCATGGAAAGCTTGCACTTGAAGAGGTTAAGGAAAAAGGTAATTATTCGGGAATAAAGATTCTAAACAGAACACGCAACATCACAATTTCTTCAAATGCCATATTTAATTTCAGGCAGGGAGGAGGACCCATGAAAAATGGTATTGAAGAAGATCATACGTGTAGTCAGAATATTATAGTTGGAAATAATATCCACTATTATCGTGATAATGATATTCTGTCAAGAGGGCAAAATTCTGAAGTGATTAATAATATTTCACACAAAAATGAAAGAGATTTAAGCAATTATTGGATACAAGGATTTGACTTAAGATTGATGGATCATTATATCCAGGAACAAATGAATTCTTTTAAGTAGCTAGGGACTTTCGTAAAATAAACCATCATGACACTGATCAAGAGAATACCCGTTTTCCTTGGCTTATTATTATTATGGCCTTTAAACAATCATGCACAGTTCCTGGATGAGCAAGCGGAGTATGCCCGGTTTTCCACCGGGGAATATGTGGATGTGTATTATGAGTTTACAAAGCCCCAAACCTCTGCCGGGGGATCCGACAACAGGGGAAAAGTGGTCAGGGACAACTGGGATGTTGCCGAGTCGGCACGCAAAAGGATTGTGTGCGAGTCACATCTTTACCAGGGCATAGCCAGCCTTGAAAGGC
>CAZURA010000146.1:0-13372 GCA_964622985.1 uncultured Bacteroides sp.
TATGTGCCTGATTGTGAGTTTTTTGAAAAAATCAACTGTCAAACTCGGGAATTGATAGGAATGCTCTATCTGCCCGCTTACCTGGATCAGGAAGAAAAATAAAATTCCCGCTGTGAAACCTGCATTTTGAAATCTCCTGGACATATGTCTACGCACTATCGTACTCACTAATGTAACCTATATGGCAGTTATTTGCAACTTGGTGATCTATATCGGATCATGTAACTGCTAATCCATGGCAGCAGATATTTCCGGTTCATCACCAAAATTGATGGGAGTGAACCGGATGGCAGCCAGCTCAGATTTATTGGGATCCCCATTCACCAGTGAAACGGATACTTTATGTTTGCCCGGGGTGTCAAACTTCATCCAACCCATGGGGTATGAGGTGAATATGTGCGAAGAATTCTGCTCGTTCTGCAATGTTTCACCCATGTCAGACTCCACTCGCCATACCAGCCGTCCTTTACCGGCATAGTTCAATTCAACCAGGTAGTCACCGGGATCAAGCACATTGATCTCCCAGGTGGCCTTGCTTCCGGGATTCCAATCGTGTATATTCCAGGAGCTCTTCCATTCGCCGAATTTCTCCATCCATCTCCTCTGCTGGATTTTACAATTGTGCGTTTCAGCAAAATGAGCCGTGATTTCTGTTGAAATCCCCGGATCCAGCGCCGGAAGATGATCCACAACAGGTTCACCATCAATCTCCAGTTCAATCAGGGATATAAAATCTTCGGGTGCCCTGGGAGGCAATTGGAGCATTACACATCTGTCGTCCCTTGAATATCTGAGCTCTTGTCTTTTCTCTTTATCCCTAAGGTGGACCGACAAAATTTCATTCTCAAGTCCTGGCAGGTATAACATGCCATCCCTGGGCCAATTGTAGACTGAGAGCATCAGTTTGTTTCCCTGTTTGGTCACATCACCCCAGGGAAGGGCATGGTGCCAGGGTGAAGCATCGGCACCGTAGATTACCTCGGGATAAGTGGAGATCCAATCTCCCGATGCAAGGAGAGAACGTGCTGCATTTTCAGGAACAGAGCCGTCGGCTTTCGGACCTATGTTCAGCATGTAGGTTCCACCCCGGGCCACGGTCGAGATGAGCCGCTCCAGGATCTCCTTGGGTGATTTCCAGTTTTCATCATACCAGGCATGTCCCCAGGAATCGTTGGTCACATCCACGGCTTCCCAGAGACCCTCCACATTCTTGTGTGGGATCTCCATATCTCCCAGTGTCTGGTAGTCTCCCAGTCCATAGCCAATCCTTCCTGAAACGAAGGCTCCGGACTGGTTCCTGTGCACGATCTCCATCAGCTCCTCAGCGTATTTCTTTGGCATCCCTGCCGGCGTGTCAAACCAGATAAGCACGATATCCCCGTATTGGGTGGTGATCTCCTCCACCTGCGGAAGGCATTTCTTATAATAATAATCCTCAATAGTGGCACTGTCCCCGTTTTCATCGGTGGGCGGTCCACCCGTTCCACCGGGATAGGTCCAATCCTGGTTCTGGGAATAGTAAAACCCGAATCCAAGGCCCTCTTTTTTGCATGCATTTGCCAGTTCTTCCATGGGGTCCCTGCCAAAGGGTGTGGCGTCCACAATGTTGAATTCACTTACTTTTGAGTCGTACATGGCAAAACCGTCATGGTGCTTGCTGGTCACAATGATGTATTTCATGCCAGCCTTTTTGGCCAGTCCGGCAATGGCAGCGGCATCGTAGTTTACAGGGTTGAAATCTTTGGCCAGGGCTTTATACTCCTCAGATGGGATTCCAGCCCTTCGGGGATGCATGATCCACTCCGAAATCCCGTAATAGGTACTGTCATTGTACTGGTTGGCCAGCAGGCAATAGAGCCCCCAGTGAATAAACATGGCGTAATTCCCATCTTTAAACAATTCTCCCCGATTTGCATCCGCTTCTCTGACAGGTGTTTCATTCCCACCCCATGTCTGATCCATTCTCGGCTCCTGACTTAATAACGGAATGGAGAGTACAAAAAAGATAAGGATGGTTGCAGTGAACCTGAAGGAAAATGAAGTATGTTTTACTGGATGGATGTTCATAAGGCAGGTTGTTCTGCTTTTCATAAGTATGGCTAAAGTAAATAAGATATCAACAGGGCAAGTTGCTTAAATCAATCAACATGTTGCCCGATTCGGTGACTGCCGGCACAGCGATTTCAAGGCAAGATACGAGCGCCTTCCATAGATGGCTATGACATAAAAATTGAAAAAAGACCGGCTCCGGCCAGGTTCTTGAGCATATTTCTTCTTCTGATCCCATTGCTCGCAAAGAGCAGATATTTATTTACTGCCTGCACATTTCCAACAATGGAATGCAAGGTATGCGCAATAAACTGCACCAGCTTTTCTCGAAATTAGCTTTGCCAATCACATTGATTATTCGACAACCAACTAAATCTATTACACCTTGAAATCCATCTCATTCATATTCAGCTATAAAACGGTTATCATTTTACTCATGTTGCTTTTGGTTGCCTTGTCCGAAGGTTGTAACAGGGATGCAATCAAATTGTATGTTTCAATTGATGGAAATGATGAGGCAGAAGGGAGCATAACAAGCCCATTTGCCACCATACCAGGAGCGGTAAATGCTGTAAGGGAACTGCGGGAGTCCGGTCATTCAGATCCGGTGGTAATCTACCTGAGGGAGGGTCGTCACCAGTTGAACCAGACGCTGGTCCTTGGTATGGAAGATGGTCTTCCATCTAAGGGGGACATCCTCTATCCTGAAAAACCCGGAGCAGGTTCAGCGAATGCTTCTGCATACCTGACTTTTGCCGCTTTTCCCGGGGAGGCCCCTGTTGTGAGCGCAGGTATACCCATTACGGGTTGGGAATTACTCGAATCCCTTCCTTCTGGATTGCCTGCAAATGCAGAAGGTAAAGTTTGGGTAGCTGACATGCCTGAAGGCATGGAAAGATTCTATACGCTTTACGATGATAATGAACGCCTGATCCGAGCCAGGAATTCTGGTTTCTTTCCCGAAAAAACCGGTGACAGAAGAACCCTCTATTTCCCCGAAGGAACATTGAAGAACTGGGATAATCTGCAAGATGTTGAAATCCAAATCAGGCCTTTCCGTCCCTGGGTAATAAACATGCTTCCACTCAAATCGGTGGATGAAAACTCCCGTATTGCTACAACCGGGGTGTCCGCAACATATGAAATGGGCAAATTACCCGGTTGGGTTCATAATCCCCTGGGGGCTTCCGTGTGGGTGGAGAATCTACTAGAAGCACTTGATGAACCGGGTGAATGGGTGGTTAATACACAGCAGCGTCAGATATATTTGTGGCCCTCAGATCCGGAACCTGACGGATCGCCCAGGGGAATCCTGGCACCCTCTACCAGTGAATTGATCCGTGTGGAAGGAATTATTGACTATGAGGGGCCGGAAGACAGTGCTGTTGGAGGGATAGCATTTGATGGTCTGACCTTCACCCATGGTGACCGCTGGGCCTGGACGACCGATGAGACCCGCTTAGGATGGGGCATGCAACACGACTGGGATATGTTCGACCGACCAACTGCTATGATCAGGTTTCGCGGAGCGGAATATTGTCAGGTAAGGAATTGCAATTTTATAAATTCAGGTGGTACCGGTCTCCGTTTCGACTTGCATGCTCAACGAAATAGTGTTGAGAATTGCGAATTTGCCCATCTGGGTGAGGCGGGCATCCTGCTGGCTGGTTATGGGCCTGGGACCAAGGATGTGAACCACCACAATGATATTATCAACAACTATGTTCACCATTTCAGTGAAATTACCTGGCATTCACCTGGTATCTGGGCCTGGCAGAGTGGTTTTAACCATATTGCCAATAATTACATACACCACAGCGGATATGCTGCTGTTCTTATTACCAACCGGGTAGAGCCGGACAGAAGGTTAAATGGAGAAGGGGGAAGAACCATAAGGCATCATGAAATACCTGCAGGTGTAATAGACAATACGGAAGAGACTTATGAGAATTGGAAGGTGCGTGAAAAATACAATCATGCCCGGCACAACCTTTTAGAATATAATGAAATAACACATTCTGTTCAATTACTCTCCGATGGGAATGCAATTTATATTTCAGGGGCAGGAACCGGAAATATCGTCCGATACAACTACATCCACGATAATTTGGAGCATTCCCTGCCAGCCGCTATCAGATGTGATGACGACCAACATGAAACTCTTATATATGGGAATGTACTTTACAACAATTTTGGTTTTTCTGCTGGAATTGCTTCAAAAGGAGTGAATGACATCATTAATAATTTCATTGTTGCTCCGTTAACAAAACCCAATTCGGGTTACTTAAGCTATGAATGGGTAAGTGTGAAAGGATCCAAAGTTTATAACAATATTATTATTTCTCACCCTGATGGGGGCAATGCACATAATGAAAGGCTCAGAGCCAGAGGGGTGCCTTATGACGGGGTTCCACTCCTGGTAGAAACCAAAATGGATTCAAACCTGTATTACCATCCAACCAATGCAAACTGGATGGATAAGCATTTGGCCAGGATGCATGAAGCAGAAAATGAACACGCCAGTTTGTTTGCGGACCCCCTATTTGTGGATCCTGAAAATGGAGATTTCGGTTTTAAGGAAGGAAGTCCTGCTCTTAAACTGGGTATTGAGTCTCTGGATGTTTCGAAAATGGGTTTACTGAAATAGATCACTTATAAACTTAATAGTTGCTTATATGAAATCTCAGAGTTCTATATACGTCTTCCTGAGTCTTGTTCTGGTGTTACTATTCCAGTCCTGTTCACAACGCCTGTCCTATGAACCAAACAGGGAATCCATCATGCAACATCCCACTCCTGACTGGTTTCAGGAAGCCAGGGTAGGGGTGTTTATACATTACAATCCCCAGTCATTCGAGATGACACTGCCTGATCAGTTTTCTGCCGATGACTGGATCGGTCTGTTCGGTGATGCAGGAGCTGATAATAACATTAACTATACTAAATACCAAGATCATGAAATTCAACATGCCACCAAAATCCATCATCCTGACAGGATCATTCCTGTGCCTCTTCCTGCTGTCGTGCCAGGAGCAGAAGAACGAGCAAGGCGCAGCTGCACAGGTGCCGGAACTGCCTGAAAACCCTTTTTTCGGGAAAACAGATATTTCTGCCTATACCCCTGAAGTCAGGGAGGGTATGAAAGAACTCTACGAATATAAATTCGGACTCTTCGTGCACTGGGGCCCGTATGCCCAGCTTGAGGGAATCTGGAATGGAGAAAGGGTTTCAGCCGAATGGATCATGCGTAGGGCTTTTATCCCTGTGAAGGACTATGAAAGAGAGGCCGCAGGCAAGTTCCGGCCTGATAAGTTCAATGCAGGTGATTGGGTGGACATTGCCGAGAAGGCAGGCATGAAGTTTATCGTGATCACCGCAAAACACCACGATGGTTTTGC
Organism: uncultured Bacteroides sp.; assembly: GCA_964622985.1. Lineage (GTDB taxonomy): Bacteria > Bacteroidota > Bacteroidia > Bacteroidales. Next base: position 5,448 of record CAZURA010000146.1, read on the forward strand.
CATGTATGATTCTGAGCATCCCTATAACCTGGTTGATTTTGCCGGTTACGGGCGCGATATCCTCAAAGAACTGTCCGAGGAGTGTGCCGAAAGGAATATGAAGTTGGGTTTCTATTACTCCCAGAGTCAGGACTGGCATGAAAAGGGCGCATCAGGGAATCACTGGGATTTTGGAAGTATTGCGAAGCCTCAGGAGGAATTTGATGCCTATTTCAAAGAGAAGGCCATGATGCAGGTGGATGAACTCACCCGTAACTATGGGGATATTTTTATGATCTGGTTTGATACGCCGGCCCAGATGACCGATGAAAGCTGTCAGGAAATGATGGATGTGGTGAAGGCAAACCAGCCGGGAGCACTGGTCAATTCCAGGCTGGGCAATGGTTTCGGCCATTTCGATGTGGCCATTGACAATGGAAAAACGCCCAGTGTAAGCAAGGCAACATGGCTTCCTGATCTGAAAGTACCCTGGCAGACCCATGAGTCGGTTACCCAGGGTGGATGGGGTTACACATCCTACGGGGGTGAAAACGACCGTTCAGAGGATTACACAGAATTTATTTACGGCCTCTGCCGTATTGTAAGCAATGGCGGTGTCTACCTGCTGAATGTGGCCCCCCGGCCCGACGGGACCATCCCCGAATCCCAGGTAAACAGCATACATGCCATAGGAGAGTGGCTGGCTGTGAACGGAGAGGCCATCTACGGGGCAGATCCAAGCCCCCTGAAGTTCCCTCCCTACGCCATCACCAGCAAACCTGGTAAAGTATACCTGCACCTGGAAGATCTGGAGGAGAACACAGCCGAACTCGAAGGTCTCTTGTCAAAGGTGAAAAAAGCTTACTGTCTTGGTGATGAATCGAAACAGGCGCTGGACTTCAGGCAGAAGAAGGCTCACCTGGCCATTACCGTCCCGGAGGAATTGCAGCAGCCCAGGATAACCGTGGTTGTTCTGGAGATCGAGGACGATGAAGCAAGGGTGGTTGATGAAATCCTTCAGCAGAAAGAGGATGGCGCCATTCTGCTTCCGGCTTCAAAATGCGAGTATAACCACAGGCGGACCAGCTATGATTACGAAGCGCGCACAACCCGGCACTGGGGAGGGCACACACACCAGGCACTGGTCTGGACGGTCAATGTTACAAAACCGGGCTCATTCAAGGTGATCAGCGAGGACAGCGGAAATGATAAGCTGAGTTTTGAACTTCAGACTCCGACCGGTACGCTCGAGATATTCCCTAAAGGAGATGAAGGAGAGATCACCAAAAAATCTGCGGGTACCATCGGGATAGATCAGGCTGGCATCGTTCAGATCATAGCACGTCCAAAAGAAACCATTGGACATTTTAATGATTTCAGGTTCAAAGGTCTGGAACTGGTTCCTGTAAATTAATGGCAGTAAACTGATCGGCTTCGTATAAAGAGAAAGGGTATCATTACTGCATAGCCTCTTCAAGAGAATTCTCAGGTTTTAGTTTACCTAAAAATCCCTCACAAGGTATGCATTGCACATCATTGATCAACATTCTTTCGATTCCACGGTATAGAAGGGTGGTTTTACTGATGGGGTAGTCTTTCCTGAATTCAATCAATGGTCTGAGTTCGCCTGTCCGTATCCTGTTGGAATTCTTTACCTCAATGGCATAGAGGCCTTCATCACCATACAGGATAAAATCGACCTCTGCTCCCCCTTTTGACCTCCAGAAGAATATTTCGAATGGGTTGTCTCGGTAATCATTCCAGGCCACCAGATGCTGAAGTACCAAACCCTCCAATGCAGCACCATCAATTTCTTGAGGACTATCGAGCGGACCTTTTGGCCTGAGTGACTTATACACTCCAACATCAAAAAAATAGAATTTTGGATGGGATACAAGAGCGCGTTTAGCCTTTTTCGTAAATACCCTCAGGCGAGAGGCCAGCAGGATGTCCTCAAGTATGGAAATATAATTCTCAACTACTTTTCTTTCGACAGCAGATTCTCGTGAGACATTGCTTATGTTTAGCAGAGTCCCGTGAGAAAAGCTGATGGTTTCAAGGAATCGGGCAAAGTTGCCAATATTGCGTGTAAAACTCTCATATTGGACTTCCTCTCTGACATACAGTGAGATGTAGGTATTAAGCGTATCTATTGGCTCTTCTGACATGCAAATCAGTGGTATCAGGCCACCAGTTAAAGCCTTCTCCATGTTGTACCTATCTCCCATCTCAGCGAGGAGGAATGGATGCATGTGTCGAAGCAAAGCCCTTCCAGCAAGTAAATTAATCCCTGATTTTTTTATTTTTCTAGTGCTTGAACCGGTTAAAATGAATTGCAGGTTTTTGTCCTCTTCAATAAGGCTGTGCACTACGCTCAGCAATTCCGGGACCTTTTGTATCTCATCAATGATGAAAGTATTTGAAGATTTATTTGCTCTTACCAGTTCCATCAGGTTTTCAGGCCTTGATTGAAACCTGCGCTGCAGGTCAGGATTTAGCATGTCGATGTATATGCTTCCAGGATACATCGCTCTTAGAAAGGTAGATTTTCCTGTGCCCCGCGGACCAAATAAGAAATAGCTTTTCCCCGGCGGATCAAAAAATCTTGGAATGGTATCTTCCATATTTCCTGCTAATTTGGATTTAGTACTTCCAAAAATAGAACTTTATTGCATGAAATACAATAATCGATCCGGATTGATGGCACTGACAGTGTGTACTAATTCTTCATTTCTAACATTTTACCCACCTCCAGAAGAATCTGAACGGATTCTCTGGGAACCTCTCCATTACCGTCGGGACCAATATTGAGCAAGAGGTTTCCTCCCTTTCCGTTGATATCCTTTAACTTGTCATAGACCACTTCGGGGCTTTTCCAGTTGTTATCAATGATTTTATACCCCCATGAACCGTTCATGGTATAGCAGGCTTCCCAGTAGTGGTCAAGTTTTTCGTCTGAATGTTTCTGTTCGGGGGTCCCAAAATCCCTTTTGAAGATCTTGCGCTTGGAAACACGGTTATTGATGATGATATCCGGTTTTAGTTCCCTGATGTACTGGTAAAGATCATTACCATCTTCCAGGGTCCAGTAGTCTGCCCAGTCCCCATCGAACCACAATATCTCGGTATCGTACTTTTGGATTAATTCTTTCACCTGGTTTTTCATGTACTGCACATATTCCGCCTTTTTCCCGGGGATAAGTTTTGGGTTTTGCCAGCTTTTGCGTGTTACCTCTTTTGCATCTGCATCGGGAATATCATGTGTCGGATGATTCCAGTCGATAATGCTGTAATAGGTTCCAAACCGAATACCCTGTTTCTTGCAGGCTTCAGATAATTCCTGAATAAAATCCCGGCCTTTCATTGGGGAACTGGCAATATCATATTCGGTATATTCCGAATCCCAGAGGCAGAATCCTTCATGGTGTTTGGTGGTGACAACCAGGTATTTCATTCCGGCTTTTTTGGCAAGTTTGGCAATTTTACCGGCATTGAAATTTTCAGGTGACCAGGTGTCAATTAGTTTCATATACTCAGACTTTGGAATCTGTTGATTCGCCTGGATCCACTCGGCATACTTCCCCTGGTCATTTCCTTTGTAAATTCCACCCAGTTGGCTGTAGAGCCCAAAATGAATAAACATTCCATATTTGGAATCGGTAAACCAGCGCATGCGCTCAGCCATATCGGCTTCTGATTCGATGAGGTAATTGATCTGGGCAAAACCGTTTGTGGTGGCCAAAAGGAGGCTAAAAAATAAGATGTAGTTCATTCTTTTCATGGTCCAGTTATTAGTGATTCAATCGTCTAGGTATCTAATCAATTTTTACCGTTCTGGGAAAACCGGGATACTGAACTCGCCCTTCAGGTCCGCTGAAGTTTCCGTATACCGGCCAGCTCTCGAAGGTCACGGAGGATGCTGATTTGTTGAACCGTACAATTCCATAACCCTGGGTGGTGTTCCGAATGTATTCAAGCGTTTGCTCTCCATCGCCCTGATAAGGATCTTCGATGGTGGCTGTGCCGGGGTTGACCGCTGCCCAGATGGTCATCTTATTGCCCCAGCCATCAAGGTACCGGCCGGTATAATCGGGCATGCCCGGCAGGCGGTTCTGCCCGGCAACCCTGGGTCGCCAGAACCGGTGGGTATTGGTGGATACGGACGGCAGGGTGAATGACCAGCCAGCATCCTCCCACTCATCGATGCCCTGTTGTACCAGGGAGGCGAAATGAAGATCACCGGTTACCATTATTGCGCTGGCCTCCCGGATCACAATCAAGGCCCTTTTGCGTCCCGATTGGGGCCAGCCGTTGGAATCCATATCGGCAACCATCAAATGGTGTGGCTGGCAAAAGGCCGATTGGGAAAGCACCGCCCGAAGGCTGGCATCATTTCTTGACCACTGACGCAGAAAATCCAGTTGCATCTCTCCTAACAGGGCAAGATCATCCCTGTCCAGTGTTTTTGTATCGAAATCTTCTTCATCGATGTTATCCATTGTCTGGAGGTTTCGCTCTCCCCGCCTGGCGAAAAGAGGCTCGTAGGAATCGATAACATCTCCCGGAGCCGATTTGAATTTCCGGTCGTTGATCAGAGCGAAGCTGACTCCGCCCACATCCAGGCTCGTCGTATATACGTTTATTCCCTGCCGGATGGGAGTGGGATCATAGGCATCCGGCCGATTGCCCATCTGGGTATATTCAACCATATTGACCCAGTCTGGATGACTCTGATAGCCACCGAAACAGCGATACTGACCCATGGGCATGCCGCTTTTGCCCCAGAGATCATTGGAAAAGAGATCGTGATCATCAGGTACCATTACCGTTGGACGGTCTTTCAGGAGATCGCGAAAACCAACAATGGACAACCAGAACTTCCCCAGGTAGTTCAGTGCAGCCCGCGGAACCTCTGCTTCCGTTTTTGGCCTGATGACCCAGTAGCCCCCGTTGGCTTCATAGATCTGGTCGCCCGAGAAGAATACCAGGTCGGGATCCTGTGCCAGCAGGTTTTCCGTCAGAAAGCGGTTGGGAAACAGATCGGAGTTGGAACAGGATAGCCCGGCCAATACAATGGTCTGCTTATCCACAGGATCTTTCCGGATAGTTCCTCCCCAGCTGGCCACTGACTTCCCATTGGCCGTTTCCCATGGATAGATCACGCGATACTCCTGGTCTTTCGTATCATTCCAGTCATCGATCCTGAACAGAGCGGTGTGTGACAATGAATCAATCCTGCTCTCAGCAACCGTTTTCCATCCATCTTCTGTCCGGATCTGAAACCCGGCCATCCTGCCGGCTTCTTTTTCCATGGGCACAAGGAATGCCATCAGCTTTAGTGTGTTGTTGTGAAGTGTATACTGTGACCAAAGGATCGGTCCGTAGGTCTGCTCAGGATTCGCTTCAAATTTGCCACCGCTTGCTTTCCAGTCCGAGAACCAGAACCTTGCATGATCAATCACGCCATTGAACCGGTGCTTGTTGGCCGGTGGATCCATTCCGTGGCTGGCAAGGGCAACATTTCCGGAGAGGTTGGTACGTGGAATGGTTGTTTCCAGTATTGCGATTTCCTGATGATCATGGAAGACCGCCAAACGGGCAATGATCTCATTTCCGGTGTATTCTGCTTTCAGCTTCAGCATCAAATCCTTCATCTGTTTTTTGGTAAGCTTCTGATCGGAAATTTCGGATCCGAGCAGTAAGTGGCCATTTGATGTAATTCCTGCAGGTACCGGAGCATCTTTCATCAATGATCTTGAGAAACCGTTCTGCAGGTCATGCAGTATATTTGAGCGGTAGTCATCCCGATGTCCGAGTGCTCCCACTTTAAATCCTGCAAAACCTTCGTGGAGATGTGCTACCGTTGAAGGATCGAGCAGCCCGAGCCGCACACTCATCTGAAAATTTCCTTTGCCCTCTTTCAGCTGGTGGGTCAGTGAATGCACCTCATTGTTCCAGCCCGAATGGGTATTTTCCATCCGCCCCTCTGAGAGTCTCCAGTTCATCAGGGGATTGGTCCAGTATTCGGGACCGATCCATATACGCTTGACATTTTCCGAAATTGGAGGAAGGGACTGAGAATTTACCTGATAAACAACGATGAATAACAGACTCAGGATTATTGGCGTTTTTATACCAGAAAATTTCATAACAAATGAGTTAAGGCCAGGTAACAATCCACATGCAATTTATAAAACAGCCGGTAAAAATTCTTGCTCTAATTCTGCATCTCCTTATCTTAATGCACATTCTTAACAAGTAATTGTTGGGTTTGAGCAATTAAAACAGTCAGTTATTCACGAACTTGAATGCTGAAATAATGAGCTAAAGATATGAAGAGGATCTACGTCATGCTCCTCGTCCTGGCAGGCCCGGGACTGAGTTTATTCTCCTTTAACCCGGAAAGCAAGAATCCTGAAATGGCCGTGCAGAAGGTTTTCATTGCCATTGATCCGGGCGTTAGCGGACCGGCCCTTCATGGAATCATGAAGCTTGGTGAGGAATTAGAAAAGCGGGGCCTAGCTGTTTCACATACAGGAGCCGGTCCGGAGGAACAAGCCGATTATTATGTCCTGGCGGGGCTTTCCGGAAGTGGCGGTTTGGCTGAAATAAGTCTGAAAGTGGAGAACATTGAAATTCCAGATTCAAAAGAGGCCCTTGCGATTCAAAAAACCACCCACAAGGGAAGACCAGCCTTGATCCTCGGTGGTTCCGATGAAGTGGGCCTTATGTATGCCTGTCTGGATGTGGCCAACAAAATTAAATGGACCGGTCCAGGAGAGGATCCCTTCCTGTTGGTGCAAAATATTCAGGAAGGGCCCTTTCTCCAGGAACGTTCAGTATCCATGTATACCATGCAGCGGTCCCATTTTGAGCGATTCTTACATGATGAATCTCATATGGAGGCCTACTTCGATCTGCTGGCATCCAGCCGCATCAATAGTTTTGTCCTCATATTCGGCTATGAAAATGGTGGATTTATGGCCCCGGCGTACCCCTATTTCTTCGACGTAGAAGGATTCCCCGAGGTACAGCTGGTGGGCACTAATAAGCAGCAGCAGGCCAGGAACTCGGAAGCATTCAGAAGGCTAACAGAGATTGCCCACGAGCGAGGGATCCGTGTTTCTCCGGGATTCTGGGATTACATATACAGGGGCGAGGTGCAGGGAGGAGGTATTCCAGGGGCCTCTGAAAGGGTTGGCAAAAGGACACCCCACCTGGTGGCCGGAGTTACTACGGAAAACCTGATATCCTATAACAAAGCCGCCCTGGAAAAATTCATGGAGGTATTTCCGGACATTGACGCCATTCAGTTCAGGATCCATTGGGAATCCGGACTAACCAGGGATGAGACGCCCAAATTCTGGCACGACATGTTCTCCCACATCAAAGAGACCAGGCCGGATATCAAGCTTGATCTGAGAGCAAAGGGATTGCCTGATGTGGTTATTGAAGATGCTGTAAAGATGGGTCTTAATTTCAGGATAACCACCAAGTACTGGATGGAACAGATGGGATTGCCATTTCATCCAACGCATATCAATATCCAAAACCAAAAAGACAGAAGACACGGATATGCGGATCTTCTGAAATATCCGCAGCGTTATCAGGTGCACTGGAGGATCTGGAGCGGCGGTACAACCCGGTTTTTACTATGGAGCGATCCGGAATATGTACGTCGTTTTGCAAAGGCAGCGCGGGTTTATGATGGCAACAGCTTCGAAGTGAATGAAATGCTGGCAACCAAGATGCTGGGTGTAGATCTCCCTGAAAACAGTAACATTAAAAAAAGAGGGCTATCCCATAAGGAATATGATTCTATGGAATGGCAGGCCAGAACACTCGCTGGTATGATCTTAGTACCTAATCCTGACCTTCATGAACAAGTAGAGAGGCTAAAGCAAAAACTGACCGGCATCGAATCGGTCGAAGACCGCATTTCTACT
>CAZURA010000147.1:0-13271 GCA_964622985.1 uncultured Bacteroides sp.
TGGGCCTTTCGTCCTTGTTATCAACATTTTATACATTATAGACAGACTCTAATTACTAAGGAAACTGTACTATGCGTCTCATAACACTGATCCTATTTGCAATCGTGATCTTTTCCTGTGGTAGAAGCCATGAGAAAGCAGCGCTAAAAGAAGAATCCATCAAAAAAGAGTATCTCCAAAAAGGTGGAGAGATAGCAGCTTTAACACAGTCCGAATTCTTTAATAATCTCTCCGAGGCTATGAAAAGTGGTGGTCCAGGATACGCCATCGACTTCTGTAGCATACATGCAATGCCATTAAAGGATAGCTTGTCTCGGTTGCATAACTGTCAGATTAGACGGATCGCCTCAAAATACCGTAATCCGGTAGATATGCCCCAGACTGAAAAGGAAAAAGAGCAATTAATCCAATATCAGGTTGCTCATCAGAAAGGCGAATCCTTACCACCAGAAGTCTACTTATTTGATGATCGAATTGAGTATTATCAACCCATCATATTGGACAAAGAAGCGTGTCTAAAATGTCATGGGATTCCCGGCAAACAGATTGCAGAAGAGACCCTGGAAAAGATAAAAGCACGTTATCCAAAGGATTTGGCCACTGATTTTGCGCTGAATGATTTCCGTGCTGCCTGGAAGATAACTTTTATGAAATAATAGTCATATCCAATTTCAGACTTCTTCGCTCGTTAACAGGCTTTTAGCATACTTAACACACTTTCCGGTCTCAATTACTGCATCTGAACCTTCAGGGATCTTGTATTCCAGTTCCACATCGCAGTAGATATCCCATTGATTTTCCTGGATCAGATTGAGGATGTCGGCCAGCGGAGTATCACCATCACCCCACGGTGCATTGGTGTCAGCTGGATCGGCATCTTTACCTGTTTTGTCTTTCAGGTGGATGCTGTATATGCGGTCATGCAGTTTTTCTATCAGCTCATTGGGGTGTTTGCCTGTGGCACCGAAGTAGTGCCCCACATCGAGGTTGAGCATGTTGTTGGGTGAATAGGCGAGGAAATCTTCAAACTTGAAGGCTGTATCCCTCGGCTGACCATGGTTATGGAAGACAGCATACATATCATGTTTTTCTGCGAAGGGCCCCAGACGCTTACATGCATCATGACCAATCTCATTACTGACACCTTTTGCCCCAAGAGTCTTTGCCGATTCGAAAGCGTAGTCAATCTCCTCATCGCTCCAATTGGCAGGGGAGAACTTCACGATATGAATCTTAATACCTGCATCGTCAAACATCTTTTTTAGCTCCTGGTATTTTTCCGGTGAAGCTTCATGGATCCTCCACTCGCTCACCCTCTTTTGATGCTCTTCACGCTTTTTTCTGAATTCATCTCTTTCTTCATCGGTCATCTCCTTCCAGTTCTCTGGCCATGCAGGTCCGGCAGGAGCACCTGCATACTTCTCCACTACATCACTCATCAGTTCGAGGGAAGTAATTCCGGTCTGCTTGCAATAGTCAATGATATCTTCCGGTGTACCGGGCATGCTACGCCAACTGTAAGTGATGGCTCCGATTTGTACTCCTTTGTACTCTGATTCAGATTTGGCACCGCTACCTGTGCAACCTGCAATAAGGCAGGAAAACACAATGGCTGTGGCTACTAGTGCAGCCACACCGTTTAATTTGTTACTTTTCATTTGTGTGAGGTTTATTTTGATGGTAATTTAATGACAGGCAAGGTATAAAATATCTCATTCCCTGCAATGCCTATGTGGATGAAAGGTTATCACCCAGCTCTCTGCATGCTGCCATAACCTTCCGGTTCCGGAGATGGTCCTCTCTGACCAGATCACCTGGTAACTTCATTTTCTGATAAAGAGTTTGCAGCTCCTCTTCTGATTTAATGACCTGCTTTACAACGGCCAGCCGTGTGGCTGTAATCACATGCAGCCGGTTTCCTGATCCAAGCAATGTAGTCATGAACTCAAACAATTCTATGATCGGTTTGGCGTCAACCGGATCGGGAGATCCCATGGTCAGGATCAGAACGAAATCCTTTTTCCACTCAATCCAGGATGTGTGCTTTAGACCAGTCTCGGTAATCTGTACATGATGGAAAGAACGAAACCTGTCGATCAACTTCTTCATGGGAGCCGGGAGATGATGAAAATAGACCGGGGCAGCGAATACCAGTACATCTGATTCCAGGATCTTTGCACTGACCCTTGCCCAGTCATCTTCTGATATGGAACATCTTCTGAGTACATTGCACCGGAGGCAACCCTGACAATACTTCAGGTTCAGGTCCTGGCACCGGATCAGATCGATTTCTGATGAGTGTGCCTGTGCACCCTCTATGAATTGCTGGAGCAGGTGGCTGGTATTTCCCGCAGGACGGGGACTCCCGTTGAATGCGATTATTTTCTTCATTGGGTGAATGAGGTGTCTTTGAAATAATCACTGATAAATGAGATTTTCCCATCGGTGAAGTATACCAGAGTTATTCCGCTGTTAGAATAAGGGACTCCATCGTTTGCCTCACCTTCATTGGTCCATACGGCACATGCACATTCTCCATCAGATAAGATTTGAGACACCGTAAAATGAAGCTTCGGATATCTACGTAAAATGGACTTAAGCACCAGAAGGGTCTTTCGCCGGCCCTCAACCCTGCCTATACCGGGAAAATCAAAAACCACCTCATCAGTGATGATCTGCTCAAATAGTTCAAAATCCCTGGTATTCATGGCATGAAACAGGGTTCCGGTTAAATCATTTGGATTATTTGGAATATTCATTTCGGCTCGTTGTAATTCAAATGGTAAGGGTCAGTAATCGTCCCCATTCATGCTCCGCACCACCGATTCCTGCCATGCCTCCAAGGATGCTTTCATGTTTAGGACTTTTTGGGGATGGGATTCCAGGAGATCGTTGGTTTCCATGGAATCTGTTTCCAGGTTATAGAGCTCCCAGCTTACCAGACCCAGATTATCCTGTATGTGATGCAGTTTCCAGGGCCAGTCAAGCCAGGCAGAGTGACCGGGTAATGAATCCGGAGGATGGATCGCGGTGATCTTTACATCCCCCAGCCTTAACCTGGACGAATCTCCCACCATATTACCCTGCTTTTGAGCTTCAAGTAATTCGGCCATCCATTCAGCACTTGGAGTGCGTATTCCACCTGCTGGGTAGTGCCAGAATCCCATGGGTTTTGATCGGGTATCAGTATCTCCTCTGAGGAGAGGCAGTAAACTGATCCCATCCATGGGCCGATCAGGTTCCATCTCAAAGCCCAGCATATCCATGATCGTGGGGAAAATATCCGAGGTGTTGGCCGGAGCTGTAACTTCACCTGGTTCTTTGAATGTTCGTGGCCACTCCAGAAGTGCGGGTACCCTGAGTCCCCCTTCATACACATCTCCTTTATCTCCGCGCCCCCCGGTGCTGCCCACTCGAGGCAAACCCCCATTGTCACTGCAATACCAGAGAATAGTATTATCGTAGCTTGTAAAATCCTTCAATACAGAACGCAACTTTCCGAAGGCACGGTCCATGCCTGTGATCTCCCCATAGAATTGCTGCAGCGCCTCAGGATGATCCTCATACAGGCTGCGGTCTTCTTCAACGGCCCGGTGGGGCAGGTGAGGGGATCCGAACCAGATGACCGCAAAATAGGGATTCTCTGAGCCCTCATGGGATCTAATAAACTCCAATGCTGCATCAACGGTTACCACGGAGCTTTCCCCTGTGGTATGAACGGCTATACCTTCCCTGGAGAGAATGGGATCATTATCAAAAAAATTGGGGGCAGAGAACCACTCATCAAAGCCACTGGAACCGGGATTTACCGGGCTGCCCAGCCGGACAGAACCCAGGTGCCATTTTCCGAAATGTCCGGTCACATATCCTGCTTCCTTCAGGGCTTCTGCCAGGGTGATTTCCCGGGGCCTGAGTGTACGGCCCCAGGTAAAACAGGCAAAACGGTTAGGGTGACGGCCGGTCATTACGCTTCCCCGGGTGGGAGAACAGACCGGTGCAGCGGCATAGAACCTGTCAAACCGGATCCCCTCAGTTGCCAAAGCATCAAAATGGGGAGTCCGGATCACCGGGTGACCATTGTATCCCATATCCCCCCAACCCTGGTCGTCGGCCATGACCAGAATGATGTTGGGAAGCTCACCTCTCTGTTCTGAATTGCATTGGTGAAGAAACAGAAGAAGAGCAAGCAAGAACGGAGTTACAAGGGCTATTTTCATAGTGTTATTTCGTTAAGATGGTAATAGTTTGTGTGGTTAATCCTGCACTCTCTGCTTTCAGGACCATTGTGCCCGGAGTTTGAGTGGATTGGATAATAGCCATGCACTTCCCATTAAATGCTTTTCGGAACGGTTTCACAAAGGATTCAAGACTGGTGGGATCACCGTTCCCTACGACCTTTAATATACCTGCTCCTTCCACTGTAAATTGGACCAGATTATTGGCCCGTGGACAAATATTCCCCTGATCATCAGTAATTGTAACAGTCACAAAGGCAAGCTCTTTTCCATCTGCCAGGATCTCGCTCCGATCGGCTTCCAGGATGATTCCATCCGGTTCACCAGCGGTTCTCACGAAGGATTCCTTTAATGGTTTGTTATCACTACCCAGAGCAACCACCTGTAACTCTCCCGGGTGGCAAGTGATTTGATCCCAGACCAGCCGGTAGCTGGTATACAAAGAGGATGGGTCTTTCTCCCTTATTCCAAGGCTGTGACCGTTTAAGAACAGTTCCGCCCGGTCAAAACTGGTATAACAGTGAACGGATACCTGTTGTCCCTCTTCCCAATTCCAGTGGGGGAGAAGGTGAAGCACCTCTTTGTCGGTCCATTTACTCTGATAAAGGTAGTACCTGTCTTTGGGAATACCACACAGGTCGATGATCCCGAAATAGGAACTTCGCGATGGCCACTGAATGTTGTAGGGGGTGGGTTCACCCAGGTAATCGAAACCTGTCCACACGTATTCTCCTGCCATGAAAGTAAAAGAATCCTGGGCAGCAAATTCCCGGTCGGGGGAAGTGGCCCATCGGGGAAATTCCAGATCAAATGAACTGGAGTGGTATGGTTCCCGGGTAAAATGTACTTTCTCTTCAGCTGGAAAGAAATACTCTCCACGTGAACTCACCGTTGAAGCTGTTTCACTCCCGTACATTTTCCAGTGCGGGAATTTCTTATGAATAAAGGCATAATGCTGTGGTTTATAATTCCATCCTGCCACATCTACAATGTCAGCAAAACCATTCTTGATAGCCGCTTCCCATTGATTAAATCCGGCCGTAGTAGGTCGGGTAGGATCTTCCCTTTTGCAGATATCCACCAGGAACTGACAGTATTCTGCCCCGCCTTCCAGTCCCTGTTCACGAATCTCATTACCTATGCTCCACATGATGACCGAAGGATGGTTCCGGTCCCTGTGGATCATGGCCACCATATCTTTTTCAGCCCATTCATCCCACAGGGTGTTATAACCGTTTTCGCATTTAGGATATTTCCACTCGTCGAAAGATTCGTCAATCACCAGAAATCCCATTTCATCGGCCAGATCCAGCATTTCTGGTGCGGGAGGATTATGACTGGTTCGAATGGAATTGCAGCCCATTTCCTGAAGAAGCTTCATCCTGTGTTTCAGTGATGAAAGGTTTACGGCAGCACCCAGCGGGCCCAGGTCATGATGCAGACATACCCCGTTAAGCTGAGTCCTTTCTCCATTTAAAAAGAAACCCCTGTCATTGGTGAATTCGAAATATCTAAAGCCAAAAGGAGTTGTATACACATCCACTTCCCGGGTTCCTTCCAGGATCCGGGTAACCGCGCTATACATGATGGGGTATTCTGTGGACCACAAGATGGGTTCAGGTACTTCCAGGAGTTGGTTCACCGTAGTTATTTCTGAAATTTTCGCTTCCAAAGTATGCTCTGCCACCACTGTACCGTCTCTGGTAGTGATGCTGGTCATTAAGGTCACCTCTTTGATTTTCCCGGTATGGTTCAGGACCGTAGTTGCCAGTTGTACTGTACCGATGCCTTCAGCAATGTCCGGGGTGGTCAGGTATGTACCCCATTGCCTGACATGTACCGGGTTGGTTACTACCAATCTCACATTCCGATACAGACCTGCACCTGGGTACCACCGTGATGACTGAGGTTTGTTTTCAAGTCTGACAGCCAGTACATTTGTTTCCCCGTATTTAACGTGGGGTGTCACATCTAGTCCGAAGGAGGCGTATCCATAGGGCCATTCTCCCACAAATTCCCCGTTCATGAATACCCTGGCATGACTCATTGCTCCGTCAAATTCTATATATACCCGCTTCTTCTCATACGAGGCCGGGATCTCAATATTCCTTCTGTACCATCCGATCCCTATGTGAGGCAGTCCCCCGGTCCTGCCTGTTCGCATCATGGGCTTGCGTTCACCATCTTCCAATACCATGATCTTTTGCGGATCGATGGATTTGTCAAATTCTCCTGAGATGGCCCAATCATGGGGAATGGTCACTCTATCCCAATCTGCATCAGATGTTCCCGGGTTTTCAGCATCGACCACCTCCATATTGATGAATTTCCAATCCCTGTCCAGCAGCATCACCAGTCGGGCAGGCTGATCTGATTTGGAAGCGCAACCCATCATCAGGATTGCGGTGAGGATTGCCATGATTTGATTCTTCATTAGTGATTGGCTTATTGAATTATTGCATCGATTCGTCAGGCTGATACCTGTCTTTAGCTTTGTAATCCTGAAATTTACCTCCGTATGGGAATCCTTCCGTATCTGTCCGGGCACTCTCGAACAACCGGTTCATCTTCGTTATGATTTCTGGATGGTTGGGGGCGATGTTATGGGTTTCCAGCTGATCCTCTTCCAGGTTATACAGTTCGGTTTCCAGGTTGATTCCATAACGTACGGCTTTCCATATTCCCATTCTGACAGCCTGTCGGAATCCTCCGTTAGGCAGCTTGCGTCCCCAACCTACGAGCTGAAGTTCCCAGTAGAGGTATTCATGATCCCTGCATTCCTTACCCAGAAATTCAGGGACCAGTGATATGCCATGGGTCTGGGCAGGTGGTTCAATTCCTGAGATTTCCGCCAGGGTCGGCATAATATCCTGAAAAGCAGCCGGACGTTCTGTTACAGTACCTGGTTTTATATGATCTTTCCAGCAGGTAATCATCGGCACCCTGATACCGCCCTCATAGAGATCCCGTTTGAAACCCCGTAATCCGCCGGCACTATTGAAAAAGAGGTGATCATGATCCCCTTCATGATGAGGACCGTTGTCACTGGTTACAATCACGATCGTGTTATCCAGTTCACCTGATTCCTTAAGTCGGTCCAGGAGCCTGCCAATCTGCCTGTCAAGCAGGGTGATTCTGGCAGCGTGACGACGTTCAGTTTCGCTCCATCCGCGATCTGCATATAACTCCTTATTGCGTGTATACCTTTCATGTCCATGTGGGATCCTGTAGGACATGAAAATGAAGAACGGTTTATCCGTTTCCCTCTTCTGATCCAGGTATTCCAGTATGAAATCGGTACGGAATTCATCAATGCAATCATACTTCTCCTGATCATAACGAACCGAATCCCGGTCATTATTGATCCAGTGCACCAGCCCGTCAAACTGTTTCCCGCCTGCGCGGGCCGGCCACTGTTCCTGGATGGCATAGTCAAATCCCCGGTTCATGGCCCAGGTGGAGATGTCATTAGGATCGTCCAGGTGCCATTTTCCAACGAAGGCAGTCTGGTATCCGGCACTTTTCAACATTTCACCCAGGGTCAACTCCTCCTTCTTCAAAGGAATCCGGTCCCACAGGTCATGCTCTAAAATACCATTGTTGCCACGGATGGAAACATGCCCGGCATCAATCCCTGTTATCAGAACGGCTCTTGAGGGCGAGCATACAGCCGATCCTGCGTAGAAATCGGTGAATCGTACTCCTTTGGAAGCCAAGTCATCCAATACTGGAGTTTGGATGATTTCCTGACCATAAGAACCTAACTCTCCATAACCCAGATCATCGGCCAGAAGGAAAAGGATATTAGGCTTTTGATCTTCTTCACTATTCTTGATTGAACAAGAGGAGCCCAACAAACCAAGCACCAGAAGCAGAGCAATGTGTATGCGCATGATTGAATCCGTTAAACTTATATGTCACAGCATTAATCCCGGGTTAACGCTTTACTCTTCGCTGCCTGAAGTAGAGGAAGGTGAAAGCGATAGTCAGTGCTACCGTCAACCATATGACAAACTGAAGGGTGGATGATCCGGCTTCCAGGCTGTCACCCAGGGCTTCGAACTTGATGTCATAGATCTTGCCAATGAGGGGCTGCGCTATTCCCCCGCCTGCAAATCCGATTCCACCCATAATAGCCAGTCCCAGAGCACCGCTTTTGGGGATATTTTCATTCACAAATCCCAGCATGGTAGGCCAGAAATAGGTGATACCGACAGCAAATACGGCAGCGGCACCAAAACTCCAGTAACCGCTGGAAATACTCAACAGGAATAATCCGATACCTGAGAAGATGGCCGATCCAAGCAGTACACCACTGGGTGACAGTTTATGGACAATGGGTCCGGCCACAGAGCGGCCAATAGCCATAATCCCTGAGATCCAGACCAGAAGGAGGATGGAATGGAGCCCTTCTTTTTCCATTACATTTTCCAGCAGTGCCGTCATCCACTGATTGGATCCCAATTCGGTGGCTGCTGTAAATACCATACAG
Source organism: uncultured Bacteroides sp. (assembly GCA_964622985.1). GTDB lineage: Bacteria > Bacteroidota > Bacteroidia > Bacteroidales. Next base: position 8,728 of record CAZURA010000147.1, read on the forward strand.
GCGGCCATGAAGAGGAACAGGGGAGAGACTACTGCTTTTAACATGTCTTTATATGAAAAGCCTGCGCTTACACGTTCGGTTTCTGGGAATTTGGCCCTGAGGAACATGAGTCCGTATGCCAGGGTGGGAATAAGCATGGCCCCCATCTGAGTACGCCATCCGTATCCCAGTCGTTCCAGAACAAATACGAGTAACCCTCCGATCACAATACCCCCCGGGAACCAAACATGGAACTGGTTGAGCTTCTTGGTTTTATCATTCACATACATGGCTGCAACCAGGGGATTGCTAGCGGCTTCCACGCTTCCGTTGGCAATGCCTATGAGCAACGTGGAGAAAAAGAGACTCCAGAACCCACCGGCCACGATGGTGAGTATGATCCCGGCCACATGACCCGCGAAAGCGATGTAAATGATCCGCTTCATGCCGATCAGATCCACGATGGGACCAATCAGTACCATAGCCAGGGTAAATCCCCAGAATGCAGTAGAGATGATCCAACCGACCTGTTCAGCGGTCAGTTTGAATTCCTCACGCCAGGGCTCGATCATCCCGGCCCGTGTGGCAAAGGTTAAAGCGGTTACGACCAATGCGGTACAGCTCGCATTGAAGAGTAGCGATTTCTTGATGTTTTCCATTGTGATTGTCTTAGAGGTTAGTGTTGCGAACCTCCAAGATAGCAACTTATGGGAAATATCCGACCTGACTTAAAACACTATTCAACCCTCAAGGAGATAACCAGTTGCTCTTTTGGGGCAGTATATGCATTCAGTACTTTAAAGCGAAGTTCAAAGGAATCCAGCACTTCCAGGGTCTTTACGTATATCCAGGTAGTTTCATGAGCCTTTAATGTGAATACGGATGCACGATCATGCAATGTGAAATCGGACAGGTTTTCGATAATATAGTCTGCATCCGAATGGTTCGTGATCCCTACTTTCTGCACCAGGTTTGAATCCTGTCGCATGATCTCCAGGGAACTTTTTACCAGGGAGGAAAGAAGATCCACACTGCCTACCAGGGTATTATGAAACCACACGGCTGTTCTGCGATTTTCCAGCGCTTCCTTTATCCCATCTTTGCTTCTCTTCTCAGCAAATACGAGGGTAACCGGCCGGTGATCGCCAGCAGAAACATCATATTCCCAGTCGACCAGCCCATGGATATCAGACGTTCCCATCAGTGTGAGCTTTTGTTCCAGTGCAATGGTCAGCGCTTCCTCCGAATAGGTGGTATGATTAAAGATCTCTATGCCCTGCAACAGCTGCTCTTCAAACAGTTGATGATGCATGTCAGTCAGCGTGGCCACCCCATCCTCCTGCTGGGATGTCCAGTGGGGATGGTTCCAGAACACAAATGCTCCCTGTTTTTTGGCCTCTCTAAACACCTCCCATACATCCTTTATGTCAAGTGCATTGGCATCCTTAATGAAGATGGCATTGGCATGACCCGGAGGCATGTTTCGGGTGATCTCGGCTCCGTTGATAATGATGAGTTCTGATCCTCTGGCAGCACGCCGGGCCACCTGGTAGCTGCGGTTCCTGTCAGGATGCGGAATATCCTTTTCTTTAGGCTGATACTCCAGGTGATCGGTAATTGCGATGGCATCCAATCCGTCATGTATGGCTTCCTGGACGCGTATATCGGGCCATACGCTTCCATCGGAGAATACGGTGTGCATATGAAAGTCACACTTCAATGTCAGATACCCGGGAATATCCGGAAACTCAATGGCCCGGGTATTCTCTTCGGGCAGATCGGCCTGAGCATGAATGGGATGACTGGCAACGCAGGCAAAAAGCAGCATGATAACCAGGTGTTCAGAGAATGATTTCATGATGAATAAGGTGTTATAATCAATTTTACCGTTCAGTCAAAAATAGAAAAACTATTTAACGAAGACAGGTCCCCGGATTAAATACCGCTTAAGATATCTTGTTCATTTTTTTACTATTTTCGGGAAACCTTCATTGAGTAGGTTTGCATTACTACTAACTGCATTTCTGGTGAATAAACTAATTACGCTATCCATGAAAAACCACCTGCGATTTATGGAAAGTTCGGCTATTACTGTTCTTTTCGTTCTATTATCCTCATCTGCATTGAGTTATGGTGAGTCACCTTTCGGGGAAGATCCTCCCCGTGAATGGGAGGACCAGGCTGTGTTTCAAATCAACCGAGAACCTGCCCGTGCCTGGTTTGTACCTTTTCAGAGCGAAGAAAAGGCCTGGGAAGACAACCTGTGGGAATCTGGTCTGATCCAATCTTTGAACGGATCCTGGAAATTTCACCTTTCACAGCATCCGGGCGAGCGACCGGTCGAGTTCTACAAGGATGATTATGAGACGGGCAACTGGGACCTGATCCCTGTGCCTTCCAACTGGGAGATGGAGGGGCATGATTACCCGATCTATCTCAACGTCACCTACCCCCACGAAAAAACACCCCCCTATATCCAAAAACATTATAATCCCACAGGCTCCTATAAAAGGGAATTTACAGTGCCTGAGACATGGGATGGCATGGAGATCTATCTGCACTTCGGCGCCGTGAGTTCGGCCATGTATGTATGGATCAACGGAAAGCAGGTGGGATATAGTGAGGATAGTAAAACACCTGCTGAATTCCATATCACATCTTACCTTAAACCGGGTAAAAATACGCTGGCGGTGGAAGTCTATAAATGGAGCGATGCCAGCTACCTGGAGGACCAGGATTTCTGGCGAATGGGAGGGATTACCCGGGATGTGTTTCTGATGGCGAGAAATCCACAGCACATCAGGGATTTCCGGGTGATTGCAGATCTGGATGAATCCTATACAAGCGGCATCCTGGATCTGGACGTGGAGGTAGCCGGTATGAATGATCCCGGTGCTTTAAAGTACAACATCCAGGCGAAGCTTTTTGATCAGATGAAGCAGGTGATTGTGGATGAAACCATTCCGGTTCAGGCAGAAGGGAAGAGTGAAAGTGCCACTCTAAACATGCCATTGGGAGAGGTGAAAAAGTGGTCGGCGGAGATTCCCAACCTGTATCAGCTGGTGCTGCTCCTGAAAGACGAGGACGGTGCTGTGATAGAGGCTGTCAGGCAGGATGTGGGATTCAGAAAGGTGGAGATCATGAACGGCAAGCTGCTGGTCAATGGACAATATGTCTATTTAAAAGGGGCCAACCTGCATGAGCACCACGACATCAAAGGCCATGTGGTGGATGAAGAGCTTATGCTGAAAGACATTCACCTGATGAAGAGCCATAATCTCAATGCGGTCCGCACTTCGCATTACCCGCAACCGGAGCGATGGTATGAATTGTGCAACCGTTATGGGCTTTACCTGGTGGATGAAGCCAATATTGAATCCCACGGAATGGGATACGGCGAGGAATCCCTGGCCAAGGACTCCACCTGGATGGCTGCCCATTTGTACAGGACGGAAAACATGTATGAACGCGATAAGAACCAACCTTCGGTCATCATATGGTCCCTGGGCAACGAGGCAGGGAGCGGAATAAACTTCCAGGCTACCTACGACTATCTGAAGGAGAAGGATTCCACCAGGCCGGTTCAGTATGAACAAGCGCACATGAAGGACAATACAGATATAGTTTGTCCCATGTACATGCGGATGGACCGGATGGAGAAATATGCCCAAAGTGAAGGGGGGAATCCCGGCAGGCCTCTGATCCAGTGTGAGTATGCCCATGCCATGGGCAACAGTGTGGGCAATCTGCAGGATTACTGGGACCTGATTGAAAAATATGATGCGCTACAGGGAGGATTCATCTGGGATTGGGTGGATCAGGGTTTGCTCACCAAAACCGGGGATGGAGAGGATTACTGGGCTTACGGAGGTGATTTCGGCCCTGAAGATGTCCCTTCAGATGGCAACTTCTGCCTGAACGGGGTGGTTGATCCGGACCGGGGCATCAAACCCACCCTGCTGGAGGTGAAAAAGGTGTACCAGCACATCGGTTTTAAAACTAAAGAGCTGGAGAGGGGAGTGATTACCCTGGAGAATAAATATGCATTTATACACCTGGATCGCTTTGAGTTCACCTGGAAGGTCAGATCCAACGGACAAACCCTCCATTCAGGGATCATCAGCGATGTAAACCTTGAACCTGGTACCAAGTCAGATTACAAGCTGGATTATGCCCTCGATCCGCAGCCGGGTGCTGAATACTTCCTGGAAGTTGAAGCCAGCCTGAAAGAGACCCACGGGTTATTGAAAAAGGGCACCCTGCTTGCCCGTGAACAGTTTCCGCTTCCCAACAATCTGCCAAGCGGACCCGATCAGCGGATGGCACCGGAGCTTTCGATCAAAAAAGGAAAAGAGGTGATTACCCTCACAGGCGATTCTTTCACGATGCAGTTTGACAAAACCCGGGGTACGATCACGCAATACGTATTTGAGGGAACTGAGTTACTGATCAGCGGACCCCAACCCAATTTCTGGCGCGCACCTATCGACAATGATTTTGGTAACAATAACCACAACAGGGCTCGGGTATGGAGAAAGGCAGGAGAACGAAGAGAGGTGAAAAAA
>CAZURA010000148.1:0-13169 GCA_964622985.1 uncultured Bacteroides sp.
TTGTATGTGAATTCTGATTCATGTAAACTATTCGTTATTGCTACCGGTTAGTGTTGAAATAGTTCAATAATAGTATCGTTGTGGAGATGGTGCTAAGCGTGGCAGTAATTAATAGTGAAGTAGTCGGTATATTTAACTGAAACGGTTTGCTTTTTATCGGCTCTACTATAACTATGTCATTCGGAAGTAAGAAATATCCTTCTGACTGAAGTAATTCCTTATCCTGCAGATTGATCCGATGGGTTCGTGTACCATCTTTTGTTGGTCTGACAACCAATACATGTTTCCTATTACCGTAATCGCTGATATCACCTGCCATACCAATAGCATCCAGCACAGTTAACTGGTTGTTGTAGTTTTTATAAGTACCTGGACGGTTTACTTCACCAATAACAGTGAACTTGAAGCTTAGCAGTTTAACATTAATATTGGCATCTTTCAGGTATTCATTTGCTTTGTCATGTATTGCATTATGCACCTCGTCGATTGTTAAACCATAGACTTTGACCTGGCCCAGGATTGGCAACGAAATGGTACCCGAGTCACTTACTGTGTAACCAAAAACGTATATGTTGCTTTCTTCCCGGAATGTAGTGGAGCTTGACGATTGAGATCCTGGATTTAAGAGATCATTTTGCTCCTTATTCATTGTGAAGATATTGACATATAGAATGTCTTGATATTGAATCCGATAGTCGGGTCGTTCCATTGGAAAGAACTGTTGTTGGGCTGTAGTGTCAAGATTGGACAGGTACATTAGTTCCTTTTGGGAGGTGCAACTTCCATATATTACAGTAGCAATAAAAGAGATTGTTGCAAGCTTAATGAATTTCTTCATAATGGTCGTTTTGCCATAAAAAATCAATAATCAAAAGTAGGAGTTAAAGGGCATTTCAATGTAATAAGAAAAAGTCAAATGTTTTTTTCAATTTCTGACCATCAAAGTAAACTTCTATTAGTGTTTTCGTAGAATGGCCCTGCGGTCTTCTTTGATGATAATGAATCCTCCCTATTCTTTGGATACGCCTTATTCTTAATATTTAGTAACCCATATAATTTCATTTGACAGGTAGTATCGTATTTCTAAATCTAATCTTTAAGATCTGGACTCTTCACAGCTTCGCCCTGTCAGTCCCATAAAATGGGTGACAAAAATGCCCCGGTTTTTGTCCGCAAAAGGAATGCTTTCAATAACCTACTCTATATTGCATTTATTCCCTTTCATTGAGTGGTTCAATAAGGGAACTATGCACTTCAATAGTCAGGTTTTGATCTATGCTATCAATCCTGACCAATACCTTTTTTCGATCTCCTTCTGTTATCAATTCACCCTTTATACCTTTGAGGCTTCCTGCAGTTACAACCACTTTGTCTCCTTTCTTCCTTGCTTGCCGGTAGGTTTCTATTTTTTCATTACTATTTACGATAATCTTAAGAAGGTCTATCTGTTCAATAGGGATGGTGGCTGCTTTCCCCTCAAAAGAAATATATTTTACAACTCCAAGAGTTTGGAGCACTTGATCGTAGAAGCGGCGGTCAATATAAACGAAAACATAGGAGCTGAAGAGGGGAACTTCAACCATTTTCTTACGGTCTGACCATTGCCGCATCGTTTTTACTAAGGGGAGGTAGGCATCGATCCCCTGATCCTGCAGCCCTTTTAAGACTCGTTTCTCGAAACGGGGTCGGGTATATACTGCATACCAACGACGTTCCAAGTTTGATGTATCAACAGAGCTTCTCTTTTCCATCCCTTCATTCTGCACCATGGACTGGCTTTCCAGTTTGGTCTCCATCGCACATCCTCCTTCAGATTTTGGGTTAAGCAATTAAAATTAGTTTAAATATAGCAATTCCCTTAGGCGATTTTGAAAAAGGTCCGATTTAATTAACAAAATTGGTCCGGTTGTTTTTGCTCAAATGATTAGTTTTGTGCTCAAACTTACGGTATATGAAAATCATTTCCGTTGTTGGGGCCCGCCCTAATTTCATGAAAATTGCTCCTTTTATCAGGGCCATTGAGAAGCATAATAGAATATCCAATCAGAAAGTCAGGCATACATTAGTGCATACAGGGCAGCATTATGATCACCAGATGTCGCAGACTTTTTTTGAGTCCTTGGACATTCCTACTGCAGATATACATCTGGGTGTCGGTTCGGGAACCCACGCAGAACAGGTAGGTTATACAATGATCGCGTTTGAAAAAGTTGTAATTGAAGAAAAGCCCGATTGGGTTGTTGTTCTGGGAGATATTAATGCTACACTAGCGTGTACGGTTACAGCCAAGAAACTATATGTTAAATGCTGCCACATTGAAGCAGGATTACGGTCGGGCGATTGGACTATGCCAGAGGAGATCAACCGAATTGTGACCGACCGACTTTCCGACTTAATGCTTACTCCGGACCGAACCTCCATCGAAAACCTGAAAAGAGAGGGAATACCAGATCGAAAAATCTCTTTTGTAGGGAATATCATGATTGATACCCTGGAAGCACAAAGGGAAAAGGCAGCAAAACTTTCTTTGCAACAGGTCATCGATGCAAATAAACTGGCGGAAGTGAGATCAATACCTGAACTTGTGGAAAATAACTATGTAGTGATGACCCTCCACAGGCCTTCTAATGTGGATGATGTGGATGTATTTAAACCCATCATTGAATTTCTATCCAATGAAGTGGCTGCAGATATGCCTCTTATATGGCCTATTCATCCCCGGGCTCTCAAGCAGTTAGAGGAATTTGGTTTGTGGGATAAGGTAACAAGCACTCCAAATTTGGTATTATTGAGGCCTGTTGGTTATCATGAGATCCTTAGGCTAAATATGTCAGCCAGGCTTATCATTTCCGATAGCGGAGGTATTCAGGGAGAAAGCATTGCATTAAAAGTAAAGTGCCTTATCCTTAGAAACAATACTGAATGGACGGTCACGTTGAAAGAAAATGGTGGTTCAAGTGTCTTGGTTGGAAATGATGTCAAAAATATCAGAAAGGAATACAGGATTGCAGTCGAGGATGTATTTTCTGGAAGTGTGCCGGATTTTTGGGATGGTAGGACTGCGGATCGTTGCCTTCAATCTTTAATAACCTATCACTAGTGTCCACTTAAGTTTAGATACGGACTTTATAATTCACTAAATATATGGTGCTTACATTACATTTTCCATGTCCACGATTTGAATTGATACTTTTAAATTCTAATGTGAATTTAATAGTATGCACACAGGAAAGTATGTATTTGCACAACTTGTCGAATTTCTTCCTCAAAAGTTTTTTCAGCGAATAGTTTTGGAATACCAAGGCGATAAATATGTGAAGTCTTTTAGCTGCTGGAATCAGATGCTTGTGATGATGTATGGTCAGCTGGCTGGTTGCGATAGCCTTCGAGAACTCGTTAGTATTCTTGAAGCTCACAACAGGAAATCTTATCATCTTGGTTTCGGAAAATCCGGAATAACCCGAAGCAATCTTTCGAAAGCGAATGAGAATCGGGATTATCATATTTTCGAGAAGTTTGCTTATAAAATGATCGACATTGCTCAGAAAAAACGACTCACTAGAGAGTTTGAAATTGAGGGTCGATTCTATGCTTTTGACTCCACTACCATTGATTTGTGCTTGAGTCTTTTCTGGTGGGCAAAGTTTAGAAAGACAAAGTCTGGAATCAAAATGCACACGCTTTTTGATGTTGCTACTCAGATACCGGCTTTCATTCATATTACAGAAGCCAGAGTTCATGATTCGATGGCTATGGATGAAATCCCTTATGAGCCAAACGCTTACTATATCTTTGATAGAGGCTACTTTGATCTTGCCAAATTGTATCACATCAATATCATTAAATCTAATTTTGTTATTAGGCAAAGAGGAAAGCTTAAGTACGAGGTCATCCAGGGAGATGAACTTCTTGACGGACCGGACAATATTCTTTTTGATCAGGTAATCAGACTGACCGGTCCACTGACTAAACAGAAATATCCTGGAAAGCTTCGTCGTATAGGCTTTTATTGTCATGAGCATCGGCGAACCTTTATATACCTGTCGAACAACTTTGAGATAAATGCCTCTGAGATAGCTCTGCTCTATAAAAAAAGGTGGCAAATTGAACTCTTCTTCAAATGGATCAAGCAACATCTTCACATCAAATCCTTTTGGGGCACTTCTGAGAATGCTGTTCGAATACAAATCTATACTGCCATCATTGCATACTGTTTGGTTGCCATTGTAGAAAGTGAACTCAAACTCGGCAGAACAACGTTTGATGTACTCCGAATTTTGAGCGCATCGCTCCTGGATAAAACTGGTATTATTGAACTTTTCAAACATGATGAAAAAGCAAACAATATGGACAACAGTATTGATTTACAGTTACCTTTAATTTTTAGTGGACACTAGTGATAACCTATAAATAATTCTATAGATTACTATATATGAAAATTATCTCAGTGGTCGGAGCTCGACCCAATTTCATGAAAATTGCCCCATTTATCCGGGCTATTGAAAAGCACAATGCAGGTGACGGTAAACAGGTTAAACACCTGCTGGTACATACGGGTCAACACTATGATCACAGAATGTCACAAGCGTTTTTTGACGCATTGGATATTCCTCCTGCCGATATTCATTTAGGTGTAGGTTCGGGATCCCATGCAGAGCAGGTTGGAAACACCATGATTGCCTTTGAAAAAGTAGTGATGGAAGAGAAACCTGACTGGATCGTTGTTGTTGGTGATGTAAATGCCACATTGGCCTGTTCTGTTACAGCGAAGAAATTGCACGTGAAATGCTGTCATATTGAAGCAGGCTTGCGTTCGGGAGACGAAAGAATGCCAGAGGAGATTAACCGTTTGGTTACAGACAGGTTGTCAGATCTGCTTTTAACCCCGGATAAACTATCAATTGAAAACCTGAAGCTGGAAGGTGTGGAAGATAAACGTATTCGATTTGTGGGAAACATAATGATTGATACTCTTGAGGCACAAAGGAAGAAAGCAGCTGTTTTAGGGATGGAAGAGGTTTTAAAAGCAAATCTATTACTAGAAGGGATGCAGATCCCAAGAATAGAGGATGAGAAATTTGCGGTTATGACCCTTCATCGGCCTTCCAACGTGGATCACAAAGAGATATTCACTCCCTTGATAGATTTTCTAACAGGCGAAGTTGTCTCTGACATGCCCCTACTTTGGCCAATTCACCCAAGGGCAAGAAAGCAACTGGAGGCTTTCGGACTTTGGGATAAAGTAATTAACACTTCTGGTCTTGTACTCCTGCATCCCCTGGGTTATCATGATATGCTTAGATTAAATATGTCTGCAAAGTTGTTCCTTACCGATAGTGGAGGATTACAGGAAGAGTGCACTGTATTGGGGACACCTTGCTTGACTCTTCGTTGGAACACAGAAAGGCCTATTACCTTATGGGAGCATGGTGGGGCTTCTGTTCTTGTGGGTAATAATGTGGAACGGATTAGAGAAGAATATCATAATGCCCTGGAGAAATCTCGAAACCCGGTAAGCCCCGAGTTTTGGGACGGAAAAACAGCCGGAAGATGTCTGAAGGCAATATTTGACGCAACTTGAGAAGATTTTTTCATTCAAACCAGGCGGCAATCCTGTACTTAGTATCATTGTTCATAGGAGCAGTGATTCCACTAGGTAAGATTACACAGGAATTGACATTTAGCAACGTATATACATTGCATGTTAGGGGTGACTACCTGCTTCATTCTCTGCTATATATTCCATTGCCTATTATTCTTATGATGAGTCGAACAGGAAGGAAAGTAAGATGGATTGGGGTATTTGTATTTACAATTACAATAGTAATTCTGTTCGAAACAGTGCAAATACTGATTCCGTTTCGGGGATTTAATATCAATGACCTTTTAGCAAATGGGGTTGGCGTATTCCTCGGTTTTTTGATTTTCATTCTAGTGAGGAAAAGAATCTACAAAATCACTGCCTCAGTCGAATGATTGTGTGCTTTACAATGTTTTTAAGGTTTTGAGTTACCCATTCCCTAATCCAGGATAAAGTTTGATTGTGCCATCGTTGAGGATGGATAGTGATCATTATGTGTTCAGGTAACGCCTCGGATTTGGCGGCTTTTATTATATCCTGTGAACGACGAATTACAAATCCTTTTTGTTTCAACTGATTTTTTTGTTCGGGATTAACCTGATCTCGAATACTTACCCGCTCGCCATCCCATCTGCGACCTGTATCAGTCAGATAAAGCACTTTCGAGAAATCAATGTCAAAGTAAGGTTCTCCAATAATATTTAGCTTCTTGTAGTCAAACTGCTCCCATAATTCTCGAGAATCGTGCCTGGATCTTGGACTACCATGCATGCAGATGGTTGTGACCATAGTTAATTTTCTTAGCTTCTCCAGGTTTTTTTTGAAGGCCTCAAAGGCTTTATGGGAATTTCCTGTATAGGTGGATAGTTCTTCATAATGATATCCGATTTCATGGCCCATATCAGAAATCTTAAGAATGATTTCTTCATTCCAGCTTTGTGGGACAACCCTGAAATTATAGGTGCCCTTTATTCCGAAGTCATGCTCGATTTTTGCAAGGGTCAGGGAATTCTGCGGCCGGGCATCCACATCATGCCTCAGAACAATGCTTCTTGTAGATGGATTGGTTAGATATTCTTCAAAGGTCTGGAAATGATAGCTTTGGGCTATTAATGCTTCAAGTAATTGGGTGTATGTATGAAGGGTAAAATCTGGCATGGGATAGTTTACAAAGATAGGGCTTTATCTTTTTTCAGTGACTAGTTAACTCAAGTTGCTATTTAAATTAATGTTCTCGAAATCGCATAACCAAAAATGAAGATCACCACTTTCAATAGGAACCCAAACTCAGTGACGGCGTGGATTTTCTTTGGTAGGAAGTTGGAGATTTCACTGAAGGTTGTCTCGATTCTTTTTCGCATAGATGATATCAAATAGTCCACATAAGGTTCATGCTGCTTTTTTGAGTTCGATTTCCGCTGTACGAGTAGGTCGATATTCTCAGCATCTTTCAGCATGTCTTCAATGGAATAGTTTGTATAGGCACTGTCGGCATATATTCTGCTACCTGGCGGGACTTGTAAAGGCATTTGTTTCAATGCATTTGAGTCATGCCTACTTCCAGGAAGGAACGTATACTCTACCGGGATACCGTCTGCGGTGCAGAGCAGATGGATATTGTAGCCATAGAAGTATCTCCGCATGGATACCTTTTTACCTCGATAGACTGCACCTTGAACCAGCTTGGTCCTTATGATCCGGATATTGTCACAAGTATGCACAGGAAAACTATCAATAGAATACTCGGAACTAATGTTTAGCTCTTTGACCAAAGCAGACAACTGGAAAAACAGATCGACGATCAGATCCCTGATCTGGTGCAATCGTCGATTGAACCTGCTCTTGCTAAGCATATGTGTTACCATTCCAGTTGAACTCATAAAGCTCATTGCTTTTTCATGATGACCAGAGAAATATATCGCCGATACAAGGACGGTTGTAATGACCTCTGCATCAGACATATTTCTGTTTGTTGGCTCATTGTGATTAGTTTCTTTGAGCAGATCATCAATAAATACGTAAATTGCAATACACTTATTTATCATAATCCTCCAGGTTTATATGTTTGGCGACTTTAATCTGGAGGATTTTTTTATATTTATCAATTATAAATCATACTCAATACACTCACTGTTAATAATTTACGTCAATATGTTTAACCTCCTCAAATCTGAGACTCTCAACCACCTCTTCAAGGTTGAAAACCAACTAATAATTGTTGATAGAACTCTGTTTTTGAGAATCGAATGCATTGATGTCTATTGTTATAGGTAGCAACTTGAGTTAGTTAATCATCCGAAAACTCCTTTAGCAACTTCCGGTAGGAGGTAAAGATCTTAGATCTGGATATAAATCCCACATACTTTCCCTGGTCGGTAACTGGTAGATTCCAGCTTTCTGTTTCTTCGAAGATTTCCAGCACTCGTTCCATATTCTCATCGATGGAGATTTCAGCCGCAGGTGGGTGCATGAGTTCTGTGATCTCCACCTTTTCGTAGAGTTCGGTATTGAAAATGATATCCCGGATATCGTCCAGGCGGATTATGCCCACCAGTACTCTTTCGTCATCCACTACAGGGAATATATTCCGTTTGGATTTGGAGATGGATTTGACAAGGCTGGCCAGGTTGCCGTCGGCTTTTACTTTTTTGAAATCTTTTTCAAGTACTTCCTCCACCAACATCTGACTTAATACTGCCTTGTCCTTGTGATGGGTCATTAGCTCGCCACGCTGAGCAAGTCGTTTGGTATAAATGGATTGCTTCTCGAAAGTGACAATGGTTAGATAGGAGATGGTGGCTGTCAGGATCAGGGGGATAAACAGATCGTATCCACCTGTTATCTCGGCGATTAGGAAGATGGCGGTCAGGGGGGCGTGCATCACTCCGGCCATCACTCCAGCCATACCCACCAGGGCAAAATTATTTTCAGAAATGGTTGCTGGGGTAAACATTTTCAAGGCAGCTCCCAGGGTAGCTCCGCTCATGCCTCCCACAAACAGGGCAGGGGCAAAGATGCCTCCCACTCCTCCACTTCCCGTTGTAAGTGCCATGGCTACCACCTTAAACAGGATAAGCAGCACAAAGAATACAATAATGAAATAGGAGTTATTACCAATGATGCTTTCGAACAGGGTGCCGTCGAAGAGTTCTGACGAATGTCCGGTAAGCAGGGTTTTTAGAGTAGTATATCCTTCCCCGAACAGGTGGGGCATAAGGAAGATTAGCACGCATACCACCAGTCCGCCTGTCAGGGTTCTGACCAGGCTGTGTTTGATCCTGCACATGGTATGCTCTACCAGCATATTCATACGGGTGAAATAGATGGATACCAAGCCTGTGAATACTCCCAGCAGAAGATAAAATGGCAGGTTGCTCATAGCAAAGGGTTCACTGATGGTGAAAGAAAAAACCACCTCTTCACCCATCAGAAAGTAGGAGAGGGAGGCAGCTGTGACCGAGGCGAGCAACAGGGGCACCATGGACCAGGCAGTAAGGTCCAGCATCAGTACTTCGAAGGAAAAGATCAGGGCTGCAATGGGTGCTTTAAATATGCCTGCAATGGCCCCGGCAGCTCCACAGCCCACCAACAATACCACTGATTTGTAATTAAGTCTAAGGATACGGCCGATGTTGGAACCAATGGACGATCCAGTCAATACGATGGGGGCCTCAAGTCCGACCGAACCTCCTAGACCCACTGTAAGCGAGGAAGCCAGCATGGAACTCCAGGTATTATGCGCTTTCAGATGGCCTTTGCGTTTGGAGATGGAGAATAGAATTTTGCTTACTCCGTGACCAATATCCTGTTTCAGGAGGTATTTCACAAAGAGCATGGTAAGCATAATCCCTACAAGCGGAAGCAGGTAGCTGAATTCTGATCCCTCTTCGCCCAGCAACCAGGATTTTGATTTGCTCTCCACCAGGTGGGTGAGATTCTTCAGCAGGACAGCAGCCGTACCTGATAACAGGCCAATAACCAGGCCCAGGCCCAGCATAAGCCGGCGCTGTTTGATTCCCCGGATGCCATCCAGGATGATCCGCTGAGCTTTTGAAAAATTCACAGATACAAGGAAATAATCACTTATAACTTATGGGGCTTCACCTTCATGAAGCGCAGGAACTTTAGAAGTCCGTTACCCAAAGGTTGGGTTACGTCTTTGCGTTTCCAGAGATCGATGTACCAACCCATTTTCTTGGAAACGGGGATCTTGTGGGTTTCCACAAACTCAATCAGGGTGCCGTCAGGATCCTCGATGTAGGCAAAATGACCGGCTGCTTCACCCATATCAAAAGGTTTTCCTGTGGGATGAATGTCTGAATCCACCGTAAAGGGAAATCCTTTGGCAGAACATTCTTCTTTCAGGGGTTTCATTCCCAGCACATCAAAGCAGAGGTGAATAAATCCCAGATCACCCCAGATGCGGTCTTTGAATATTCTCTCGGGTTTACGATCCAGGGCCTGAATCAATTCTATTTCGGTTGGGCCGAACATCCTGGCGAAAGGTCCTTTGCGAACTTCGCTGTGTTGGAGCAGGACTCTTCTGAATTTCCCTTCGCCTCCCGATACTCCTTTCATGTCTTCGAAGATGCCCTCCTTATCATACACTACGGTATCGTAGCCCAGGATTTCGCTATAAACTTTCATGGACTCATCCGGATTGGTACATCCTATAACTGCCCCATAAGAACCCCCCGTGGGCTTCTTATATTTCTTCATAAACATGGTGTGATCTTCCACCACCTGCCAGGTATTGTTGAAAGGATCTATCAGGTAAAATGTATCCCTTCCGGCCGGGTCTTTGGAAAGTTCACTGAGGATAGTAGCTTCTTTGGAAAGGTGGTCATAAGCTGCCTTAACGTTGGGCGATTTAATTTTTCCGGCAAAGATTCCCAGGTCGCCCATTTGCAGTTCAAAAGTCGGTGCCAGCGGTGTACGCTGAGTGTGTTGCCAGATTTCAAATCCGCCGCCACCCTGCATGTTCATGGCCAGACAAGCATGTCTTTCCCAGGGTTTACCCTCGGTATGCGGAAGCATGTATTCTGCCGTTGCCTTCTCCTCAAATATCCTGATATTCATTCCGAAATTGGGAATGTACCACTTCCATGCCTCGTTAAAATTGGTGACTCCTACACCGATTTGCTGGATGCCGGATATATATTTCCTGTCTAATTCCTGGTTCTTTTTCATATCGCGCTGCAAAGATAATTGTAATTAATGGGTTTTGCAGAAAAAACTATCTTTATCCCCTCACAAAACAACAAAGATTTATGGCCAAGAGTAGGGTACTGGGTGCAAATAGGGGCATCCACCGGAGGAACTGGATTTACTACTGGATCTATCCCTATGTGAAGTTCTTCTTCTTTCATTACTACGGAAAAGTGGAAGTAAAAGGCTTGAAGAACATTCCCAGGAAAGAACCAGTGATTTTTGCTCCCAACCACCAGAATGCCCTTATGGATGCTTTGATTGTTCTCTTCTCAGCACCTGGAGATATGGTCTTCCTGGCCAGGGCCGATATTTTTAATAAGCCTCTGATGGCTTATTTAATGAATAGCCTCAAGATCCTTCCTGTGTTTCGTCAACGCGACGGTGCTTCTGAATTGGGCAAGAATGTGGATATTTTCGAAATCTCGGTCGATTTACTAAAAAGAAAGCACAATCTGTGCGTGATGCCGGAAGGCAACCATGGCCACCAGCGTAAACTTCGCACCATCGTCAAGGGCATCTTCCGTATCGCCTTCAAGGCCCAGGAAGAAGCTGGCACAGAGCCCTTCGTAAAGATCGTACCTGTTGGACTTGATTTTGGCGACTATGTGAAACAGAATACTACCCTCTTTATTAATTACGGTAAGCCTATCGAGATTTCTGAGTACTGGGAACAATATGTGGAGAACAATGCCCGGGGAATCAATGCGGTAAAGAAACGCCTGAAGGACGATCTGACTCCCCTGATGATCGATATTCAGGATGAAGAGCATTACGAGGCCATTTATACCCTGAAAGAGGTGTATAACGAAAATATGCGCATAAATAACGGGGTCAGAGGAGGAAAACTGAATCAGAAATTTGAAGCAGACAAGGAGTTTATCCATAGGGTGGATAATATTATTGAGAAGGGCACGGAAGACGAAAAGAAGGAATTCTTGGAAATAGCGGATCTTGCCAGGCAATACAAGGAGGGAATTAAAAAGCTAAATATACGGGATTGGGCTGTGCGAGATAAAGGCTATGCCTTTCCCCAGTGCTTATGGCGAATGCTATGGTTGCTTATTACCCTTCCCATTTTCCTATATGGATTCATCAATAATGCATTACCTTATTTAATTCCGGTACGCTTAGTTCGTAATATTAAGGACAAGCAATTCCACTCATCGGTAAAAGCTGGACTGGGAATCCTTGTTACCTTCCCCATTTTACATGGGATTCAGATTCTTTTGGTGGGTTTACTTACAGGTCCCTGGTGGATATGGGTAGCATATATGGCTTCACTTTTCCTGTCCGGTAAGCTGGCACTTGCATGGTATGGTGCATGGAAAAAGACTATGCGCGGCATTTGGTTCTGGTTCCAGCTCAAACGTTGTAACAAGGAGGCCTGGGACCTTCTTGCAACAAGAAGTCAGATATTGGAAAAAACCTTTAAATTGATCGGCTAGAATATTTAGCTGTCCCGGATATCGTCCAGCAGGCGACGCTCTTTTTTGGTAGGCCGTCCGGCTCCACGGTCACGCTTCACAAAAAAATCGTCCTGCATTTCCAATTTCTGTGTTTCCTCTTCAGGGGTGATATTGTCTACAAATTGATCCACAATTTTAGCTCCCACACGCTTTTCAATAGGCTCTTTCACCCGGTATGAATAAACTACAGGCATCTTCTTAACTTCTATCACATCCCCTTCGCTTACCATCCGTGATGCTTTTACCGGGGCATCCTCCATGGTAACCCGGCCTTTCTTGCAGGCTTCTGTGGCCAGGGTACGGGTTTTGTATACACGTACGGCCCAGAGGTATTTGTCTATCCGGACTGTCTTAGCCATAAGCTTAGTTGGCACTTACCTTATTCACAAGACGGTGGTAAAGCGGTTTGCAGTATTTGTGGATCCAGACCATTATCAGTTCTGAGCCTCCGATTAGCACATCCTTACGATTTCGCTTCATGGCCCTGATCATAAGGCTGGCGCATTTTTCAGGTGTGATCCCTTTGGCCTGACCCGGATCCATTTTTCCGTGTTCCTTCCCGTCCTTCTCAAGTGCATGGAGGCTGATATTAGTTTGTACCCGACCCGGACTGAATAGAGTGACCCGGAGGCCTTTTTGATGATTTTCGGCCCAGAGACTCTTGTAGAATCCGAAAAGTGCGTGTTTGGCAGCTGCGTATGCGCTTCTCAGGGGCCAGCCAAATTTACCCGAAATGGAACTGGTAATACCAATATGGCCATAGCCATTTTCAATCATGGCAGGGAGCAAGGTTTTAGTCAGGATGATTCCGCTGAAATAATCGATTTCCATGATCCGGCGGTCCACTTCCAGAGGAGTTAAAATAACCCCCAGAATTTAGTTCCTATGTTTAAAAAGCATAAGCCGGAGCA
>CAZURA010000149.1:0-13161 GCA_964622985.1 uncultured Bacteroides sp.
TTCTTAAAATATACATGCCTCTCTATTCTGAAAAATATAAGACTCAATGACCAAAGGAATTTTGACATATTTATAAAGCGATTTCCTTACTCTGCCGTATGTCCCTCGAGGAAGAAGCCGAATGGATGGTATAGGAACCTGCCTCCAGTGTCCAGCCTGAAGTATCTTCATTCCAATATGATAAATCCGATACTGGGATACGCATGGTCACCTCGACGGTTTCTCCGCTTTTCAGTAAAGGGGTTTTAGCAAATGCTTTGAGTTCCTGGACCGCACGGTCTATATCCGTGTCTGGTTTGGAAACATAGATTTCAACTACTTCTTTCCCGGGAACCATCCCCGTGTTTTCCACTTGTACCGTAATGTCTAAGTATCCATCGAGCAACTCAATTTCCATGTTTTTGTGATCGAATTCCGTATAAGATAATCCATAGCCAAAGGGGTAGGACACATCTATATTTTTTTTATCGAAGTGACGGTAACCCACATAGATGCCTTCTTCGTATTTCGTGAAGTCCACATTGGGGACCAGTTCTTCTGCAGGCTTATCTTTTCTATTGGAAAGCATAGACATTAAACTCATTGGTGCACCATCCATTGGGAAGTTGGCACTTGAGGCATGATCTTTCAGTGCTACTGGGAAGGTCATGGGAAGTTTTCCGCTCGGATTCACTTTCCCGCTCAGGATGTCTGACACCGAATTGCCACCCTCCTGTCCGCCCTGCCAGGCTAATACAATCGCATCGGGCTGTTCTTTCCATGATGCCGTTTCAATCACCCCTCCAATATTTAATACAACCACTACCTTTTTTCTTGCTGCATGAAAGGTTTCGCATACGATAGTGAGCATTTCCAGTTCATCTGCAGATAAAAGAAAGTCATCCTTTTCCACCCTGTCACCTCCTTCACCACTGTTTCTTCCTATAGTAATCACGGCCACCTCTGCCGAGCCGGCCACCTGCCCGACTTGTTCAGCTGTGAGTTCAATCTCCGGTGGTGAATACGGGTTTATCATGGCAGCCAATATTTCCGGTTTATCAAATTCTTCCTCGTGGGCAGCCTTATAGGCTTCATACATCTCTTTGGCGGTAACATTTACTTCAAATCCTGCATTTTTCAGGCCTTCTTCAAGGGATACCGTATAGACTTCATTTACGTCACCGGAACCTGTTCCGCCTGCGATGAAATCGTAGGAGGTGGATCCAAAAAGTGCAATGTTATTTATACCATTCAGAGGTAGAATACCACTATTTTTCAGAAGAACCATCCCTTCAGAAGCAGAATAGCGGGTTACCTGTGCATGTGCATTCAGGTCGGGATCGTTGATGTATGCATAGGATTCCATCTTCCGGGAATTCAGAGCAACCTTTAGAATACGCTTGACAGAAGTGTTTATATCTTCCTCCGACAATTCACCGTTTTCTGCAGCATTAATTAAGGATTTGTATTGCTTTCTTGTTCCCGGTTCCAGCAAGTCATTTCCCGCATGAATCTGAACCGGCGGGTTTTTCCCTCCAAACCAGTCGGTCATAACAATTCCTTCAAACCCCCAGTCATCGCGCAATATGTCGGATAATATATATGGGCTTTCAGAAGTATAGGTGCCGTTCACTTTGTTGTAGGAAGACATGATGGTCCAGGGTTGTGCTTTTTTTACAATGATTTCAAATCCCTTGAGGTATATTTCCCGAAAGGCCCTTTCAGAAATAAGCACATCGTTGAAGTTTCGGTTGGTTTCCTGGTTATTGGCAACAAAGTGTTTCACTGATGTTCCGACGCCATTGGATTCTATCCCGTTCACCATAGCAGCACCTATTTCTCCTGTGAGCAACGGATCTTCTGAATAGTACTCGAAATTTCTTCCACACAGTGGATTGCGGTGAATATTTGCTCCAGGCCCCAGAATAACATCCACGCCATATTCAAGGGCCTCGTTGCCCATGGCCTCACCTACGCTTTCAATCAGGTCGACATTCCAGGTAGAAGCCAGCAGAGAACCTATGGGGAAAGCTGTGCAATAGTAGGTTTTATCATCATTTTTACGGGTAGGATGAATACGTAATCCGGCTGGGCCATCAGACAGATAAAGGGTAGGGATGCCCAGACGCGGAATGGATACGATCGTCCCTACGGCTCCCCGTACACCCTCATCAGAGGGGCCCAATCCCATTCCTGATTTCATGCCGGATCCTTTGAGCAAACGGATTTTCTCATCCAAAGTCATTTGTGATAAAAGGTCATTTGCTCTTTCTTCCACGGGTAAGCGGCTATCCTCATAGATATCCAGATCACCGTTCCTGTTCAAATCCATGAAAGTGTACCCCTTGGCGGAAATTTCTTTAATCTCAGGGCCTTTAAATTTATTTCTCTTTTCACTATTTATAATATTTGCATTGAGATAAATTGCCGCCACGAGGACGATCACGACAGCAAGACCTAATACAGATAACAATACCTTGAGTAATATTTTCACTGTTTTTTTCATGACTTTTGTTTATTATGAGTCAATATGACTCAAATATAATG
This sequence comes from uncultured Bacteroides sp., assembly GCA_964622985.1. Classification (GTDB taxonomy): domain Bacteria; phylum Bacteroidota; class Bacteroidia; order Bacteroidales. Next base: position 2,527 of record CAZURA010000149.1, read on the forward strand.
TATATTTAGCACTCTGCAAGAAATCGCGTATTGAATATGCTGGAAGACATCAGGAAGTATATTGATTCTATGGCGGATGAGGCCATTCCGCAGTTGTCGGTCAACTGTGTCATAATGGGTTTTCACGAAAGAATGCTCAAGGTGGTCGTGAATAAGATTATGGCCGGGGAAACCATGCTCATGGTCCTTCCCGGTGGTTATGTAAAGCAAAGGGAAGATCTTACGGATTCTGTCGAAAGAATTGTCAAAGAGAGTACAGGGCTGGAAGATATGCTTCTCAAGCAATTTGCGGTTTTTGGTAAGGCCTCCAGGTCATTTGCCAATGAACTGGCCAAGAAGGTTGACCTACTGTCCGACTCAGATAAATCATTGCTTAATTGGCTCTCAAAGCGCTTTATCAGCCTGTGTTATATTGCATTGGTTGATTATCGTACCATAGAACTTAAACCGACAGAATATTTCGAATCGGCTCAGTGGTTCCCCCTGGACCAGGCAGACAAGCTGGACATGGATCATGCTGATATTCTAGTGAGCGCCCGGCAGTTCTTATTGAAAGAGATGCCCTACACGCCCATCGCATCTAATTTGCTTCCACCCCAATTCACACTGCCCGATCTACTGGCGCTGATGGAATCCATTCTAACCCGGAACATCGACCGGCCAAATTTTCGACGGAAAATCCTGAGCGCTGACATTCTGGAGAAAGTGGGTGTTGACAATTCGGGCAATAGGAGGCCAGCCGACATATACAGGTTTAAGTATGGAAAGAGTACGGCCCTGATGGATGACTTCAAATTTGGATTTTGAGGGAATAACGGGAATCATTGGCCACCTTGCGCCGGAATGTGATATTTTGTGTAAATTTCCGAAAAACAAAGCTTTTACCAGGCCCACCTAAACCGGCCGGAAACGCATTGATTGTCAGATGTTTTCACTTATTAATCCAACTTGAACAAATAGCTTTCATCACTCTTATGAAACAGAACAACTTATCAAGAACCATCCATCGCTTCCTGGGATTAATCATAGGTATTCAAATCCTCCTGTGGACCATAAGCGGTATCTATTTCAGCTGGACCAATCTTGACAGGATACATGGAGACCACTTTAAAAACCCAGGTTATGAACCCGGATTCTATACTGACCTCTATCCAATTTCTGAAATTTATATTCCAGGTGGTGTCCAGGCAATAGAATTAAGAGAAGTAGAAGGATTCCCCTATTACTGGATCAATGGGGAACAGCTGTTTCATGCTCAAACCGGGGAAATAAAAGAGGGCATTTCAAAATCTGAAGCCATCGGAATAGTCCAACAATACCTAAGGTCTGACCTGGAAATTGCGTCTGTTGAACTGATCACTGAAACCGGCAGGCATCATGAATACAGAGGCAGACCTTTACCTGCCTATGTGATCAAATACCAGGAAAATCACCACTTGAAAGCATATGTTTCCACGGCCGATGGTAAGTTTCAGACTGTAAGGCACCAGGGGTGGCGGGTGTTTGATTTTTTGTGGATGATTCACACTATGGATTACAGAGGAAGAGATAATTTCAATACTTTCCTGCTTAGGGGATTCGCTCTACTAGGTTTGTTTACTGTAGTGAGTGGTTTTACTCTCTGGATTTCAACTAGACGGAATCAACAGTGAGTGAAAAATCGACGATACCGCTACCGGATATAAGTCGAAAATCATTGAAAATTGGACAGTGAAAAGAGATACAGAGTAGCAGGTTTATTAATTGCTTTACAGGTCAAACTGCTATCATGACAAGTGTTTTGGAAAACAGGAAGGCCGCATAAATACTTTTATTCTATGATAGATCATAACTGGTTGGAAGAATTCTTCTCTGAAGTTGATTCTATCAATATACTCTGGAACTTTACCAATGGCCCTTTATCGGGTAGTACCCATTCTACGAATCCATCAACATCAGCGTCAACATTCATGACGAAGCCCCCGCAAATCCGAGGATTACCGGGGGCTTTGATGAAAAATCGAAAACATTCTGAAACAACTGTAGTATAAACCCCAAAACAATTGATCATGAAGAAGTATGTATTGACTATTTTAGCTCTTGTTCTACTGGCAGGGACTTCCTGTGAGAAAAAAGTTGACATCGAAAAAGAAAAAGAAGCCATATTGGCTCTTATTACAGAAGAAACAAATGCTTATCACGACAAAGATTTTGAACGTTTTGCTGCATGTTATGTGCAAAATGAAATCAACATCAGGTTATTAGGCGGGGAGGGTGAGAAAATTAGCTATACTGTTGGATGGGAAAAAGTTGGATCTAGTTTTAAGGAGTGGTTTGAGAATAATCCGGAGCCGACCCCGAATAATGAGGTAAAAAAGAATTTCAAAATCAAAGTCTACAAGGATTGCGCCTGGATTGTCTTTGAAGAAGAAGATTTCACTGATGAGGGTGAGTCAAACGGGAAAGGGATAGGAACTAACTTTCTTGAAAAAGTGGATGGCAAATGGAAAATTGCATATCTATCCAGGGTTCACTATTAAGAGATTAAAACAGATCTTTAATTATTCTAGGTAATATAGAATAGATACTTCCGAAACAGTCTGAGTCATTCAAAAGTTACAGCAGAAGTACAGTTCCATCAACACCCCCGTCAACATAAATTGCAAAGCCCCAGAAAATCCGAAGATTAACGGGGGCTTTAGCGGTTTGGCGGTGGTGCCACCAGGAATCGAACCAGGGACACCAGGATTTTCAGTCCTGTGCTCTACCAACTGAGCTATGGCACCGATGCTGTAAAAGCGAGGCAAATTTAACACATTTTTTTCAAAATCAGTATACTCGATTTAAATGCTTGAGTTTTTATACTTTTGTGCGGGAAATGGATCTCCATCTTGAGACATATCAATTGAGAAATGGCATCCGACTGATTCATAGATCGAATCAATCGGATGTAGCCCATTTTGGGCTCCTGGCTCATACGGGTACCCGGGATGAAATGAAGAACGAACACGGTCTGGCTCATTTCCTTGAGCACATGTTCTTTAAGGGGACCCGGAAGAGGTCGGCTTACCAGATCATTTCGAGGTTAGAAGATGTGGGTGGTGAGATTAATGCTTACACTACTAAAGAGGAGACTGCCATATATGCTTCATTTCTCAAACAGGATTATCGCAGGGCCGTTGAATTGATCCAGGATATATTCCTTCATTCTGAATTCTCGCACAAAGAACGGGAAAAGGAGGCTGAAGTGATCCTGAGTGAGATTCAGAGTTATGACGATTCTCCTTCTGAACTGATTTTCGACCATGCGGAAGAGCTATTGTTCCCCAATCATTCCATCGGCAGGAATATCCTGGGTTCGGAGGAGTCTCTGGCCAGGTTTCGCAACGGTACTCTTCAGAATTTCGTGTCTGAAAACTATGCAACAGACGAAATCATACTCTCCTTTGTGGGGAACATACCATTCGACCGGATAAAGCATGCTGCCGAGAAGTACTTCTCTGACATACCTGCCAAATCCCGTCAGAGAAAGCGTGTTCAACCCTCAGCTATGAAGGCCAGAAGAGAGGTGGAGAAAAGGAACACTTTCCAGAAACACGGCATGATGATCGGTGAGGCTTATGCCTTGCCTGACCAGAAAAGGTTGCAATTGTATCTGCTAAACAATATACTGGGCGGACCAGGAATGAACTCCAGGCTGAATATGGCCCTGCGTGAAAGACGAGGGTATTCATATAGTGCTGAATCTCATTATGCTCCCTATACTGATACAGGCACCATGATGATCTATTTCAGTTGTGATGCCGATCGTTTTAGCAAGTCACTTCAGGTAGCCAGGGAAGAAGTCAAGAAGCTTCGTACAAAACTCATCAGTGACAAACGTCTGATCCATGCCAGAAAACAGCTGATCGGCCAACTGGCTATCTCTCGTGAAAACTACGAACATCTGATGTTGACTGCAGCTAAGAGTTATTTGGTATTCAACCAGATAGATAGTCTCGATGTTATTCGTAAAAAACTGGATGCCATCACTTCTCATCAACTCAGGGATACTGCAAATGAGGTACTTGATCCTGGTAATCTGAACCTGCTCATCTTCGAATAATGGACCTGTTTCATGATCCGGAGAGGATCGACAGCTATATGGTTGAACACTCCTCTGAGGAGGATCCGGTGCTAAAAGAGCTCTCCCGCCATACTTATTTAAATGAGGTACATCCCCGGATGCTTTCCGGTCACATTCTCGGGAGTTTTTTACGTATGTTCAGTCAGCTGACAGCCCCTGGCCAGATCCTTGAGATTGGCACATACACCGGATATTCGGCCATATGCCTTGCCAGTGGATTAAAACCGGGGGGTGAGTTGACCACCATAGAGGTGAACGAGGAGCTCTGTGAAACAGCTCTGCGTTTCTTCAAAAAGGCTGGGATTTCGGACAAAGTAACACTGCTGAATGGAGATGCGCTGGAGATCATACCTACCTTTAACGAAACCTTTGATCTGGTCTTTATAGATGCCAACAAGGAGGAATACCCTGACTATTATCTGCAGGTATTTGACAAAGTGAGAGCCGGGGGATATATCCTGGCAGATAATGTACTATGGGGAGGAAAGGTACTGGATGATCAAAAAGAAGATACCACTACAGCCAGTATTCGGCATTTTAATCGTATGATCACTGAAGACCAGCGGGTTGATAACTATGTATTGCCAATTCGTGATGGGGTTATGGTGATAAAAAAACTCTAGTTGTTTAATATTTTATGGCTCTCCGCTAAACAAATTCCTTCTATCTTTTGTTTATTGCCTTACACTGTGATGTAGATCAAAGGAATGGCAGTCTATTCAATCAAGGAACTGGAGCAACTTTCTGGGATTAAGGCACACACGATCAGGATCTGGGAGAAACGGTATAACCTGATTGAGCCTCATCGTACACAAACCAATATCAGGTACTACACCGATTATGATTTGAAAAAGATCCTGAACGTTGCCGCACTGAACAGGCAGGGTATCAAGATCTCTAACATTGCCCGGCTGAATGAGGCTAAGCTGAAAGAGGAGATCATCCGGCTGAGCAACTCCACTCAATCTCATGAGAATTGCATGGATTCTCTGATTATCTCGATGATCGAACTGGATGATTATAAACTCACCAGTATCATTGAAAAGGCCATTGCAAAACTCGGTTTTAAAGAGACCGTGCTTGAAGTGCTCTTTCCTTTCCTGGAAAAGGTGGGGATCCTTTGGCAGGCCGGGGAAATCAACCCGGTACAGGAGCATTTTGTTTCCTATCTGATCAGACAAAAAATTCTTACTGCAACAGACAGTCTACCCAATACCTTCAATCCGGAAGCTTTAAAATTCTTATTACTGCTTCCTGAAGGTGAATGGCATGAGCTGAGTCTGCTTTTTGCTCAATACCTCATTCGGGAATCGGGACATGAGGTGATATACCTGGGTCAGTCGGTCCCCTACTCCGATGTGCTGGCCACCGGGGCTACCAAGGAATTTGATTCCATCCTGATATCCACTACCACCCCCCTGTCCGAATTTGACCTCATCACTTTTTTGAGAGACCTCGGGGGGGCATTCCCAGATAAAAAGATCCTCTATTTCTGCTCTTATTTGGACACCATATCCACACCACTAAGCTCAAATCATATTGGACTCAAATCATTCAGCGATTTAATGCATTTGCTTGCAGCTGAATAGTCCCTTTTACATCCATTTCCGGGAAAAAAAATTGAACCAATTTGTAATTTAGAATAGAGGATAATAAAATACCTACTCGTCTTTTATTTACAGGAGTTCCCGGTAATCTGGTTATTTGGAATTCCGTATAAATCAGCCTATTGATTCACAAATACCCTTGACCGTTGTTTAATAGTAACGTATATTTGTTAAACAATACATTGTTCCATAATTTCAAGTTCTATATCATGACAACAATGGAGTTTAACAACAAGCTTATTAGTATGGAAGACAGGTTGGAAAGGTTTGCCTTAAGCCTTACAGCTAACCGTGAAGAAGCAAAAGACCTGTTGCACGAGACTTATCTGAAAGCTCTGTCGTCAAAAGATAAATTCATTGAGTTTACCAACTTTGAAGCCTGGGCTTATACCATAATGAAAAATACCTTTATCAACAACTACAGAAAAGCTGTACGGCAAAATACCATTGTAGATACAACAAAAGATCTCTATTACCTGAATAATTCCAAAGAATCATCTTTCATTAAACCCGATTCAACCTATCAACACAAAGAGATCAACAAGCACATCAATAAGCTTCAGGATGAGTTAAAGGTTCCCTTCCTGATGCATACACAGGGATTCAAGTACAAGGAGATCGCTGAAAGGCTGGATCTTAAAATTGGAACGGTCAAGAGCCGGATCTTCTTTACCCGAAAGAAATTAATGGAGTCATTGGTGGACTACAAATAGGACCATTTATTTCCCTTAGTACACATGTAGTTTATCCCCTGAACTGCGAATCTACCACTGCAAAAGCAGCCATATCCACAATTTCCCTTACATTACTTTCCATTTGGAGAATATGTATGGGTTTTCCAATTCCCAGTAAAATGGGCCCGGTCACCTCACTACCTCCAATCTCCTGCATCATTTTGTATGCAATATTACCGGAACTGAGGTTGGGGAAAATAATCGTATTCACTTTCCTGTTACCCAGTTTACTGAACGGGAACTTCTGCATTCGCAACTCGGTGTTTAGTGCATAGTTCATTTGCATTTCTCCATCCACTAAAAGATTGGGGTATTCCTTGTGAAGGATCTCAACGGCTTCCCGAGAACGGTTAGCGCTGGCCCCATTAATGGCTCCAAAGTTTGAATAGGCCGCCATGGCAATTACCGGTTCAATATTGAAATGCTCCACCTGTTCAGCCACCAGCAACGCGGTGTCTACCAGTGTGCGCGGACCTGGTTGAACATTTACCGTTGTATCCGCAAAAAAGTAGGGCCCTTTTTTGGTATGAACAATATACATACCGGCAATATGTTTCTGCGGATTATTGGTGCCCGCGATTTGTATGGCAGGCCTGATTACATCTGCATATTTACTGGAGAATCCGGAAAGAAATGCATCCGCATCTCCTTCAGACACCATCATCATCCCAAATTGATTGGGCAAATGCATCTGATGCAGTGCATCTTCATAAGTCATGCCTTTACGCTGGCGTGCTTTATAGAGCTTCTGGGCATATTTTTCCCTGATGGATTTCATCCCGGGTTTTGACTGGTCAATGATCTCCACCCCTTCCAGGTCCAGATGATACTCCTTTATCATTTGTTCAATTTGGGATTTATCTCCAAGCAATACCGGACTGGCAATCTTTTCATGTGCAATAGTCTGGACAGCCTTGAGCATCTTGAAGTTTGCGGCTTCACTAAATACCAGTCTTTTGGGATTTTGTTGCGCTTTCATTCGTACTTCATGAATGAGCCTGTTTTCAATACCCATTCTCTCTTTTAGATGTTCCTCATAGGCATCCCAGTCCTCAATAGCAGATCGAGCTACACCCGTTTCCATGGCTGCTTTTGCCACTGCAGGAGCCACATGATAGATTAACCTTGGATCCAATGGTTTAGGTATAATGTAATCCCTGCCAAAATGCAAATTATCTACTTTGTATGCCTTATTTACCATCTCAGGAACGTCCTGTTTGGTAAGCGCGGCTAAAGATTTCACGGCAGCGATCTTCATCTCCTCATTAATGCTGGAGGCCCTTACGTCCATTGCTCCCCTGAATATAAAAGGGAATCCCAGCACATTATTCACCTGATTAGGGTAGTCGGATCGCCCGGTGGCAAAAATGATGTCGTTTCTGGCGGCCACCGCTTTTTCATAGGCGATCTCCGGATTCGGATTGGCCATGGCAAATACGATAGGATCACGTCTCATGGACTTCAACATCTCAGGAGAAAGAACATCAGCCACTGATAAACCCAGAAACACATCAGCATCTTTCATGGCTTCTTCGAGGGTGTCGGCCTCTGTCTCCCTGACAAACTCCATTTTATACTTGTTTAGTCCTGTTCTGCGAGTATTCAGAACGCCTCGTGAATCGAGCATAATTACATTTTCCCTTTTCACTCCAAGGGAGATGTATAGTCTGGCACAGGAGATGGCTGAAGCGCCTGCCCCGTTGACCACCACTTTCAATTCATCAATTTTCTTATCCACCAACTCAAGAGAGTTAAGCAATCCCGCGGCCGAGATGATGGCTGTTCCATGTTGATCATCATGAAATACCGGGATATCCAGCTCTTTTTTCAACCTCTCCTCGATCTCAAAACACTCCGGTGCCTTAATATCCTCCAGGTTAATGCCACCAAAAGTGGGTGCGATGGCTTTTGCTACTTTAACAAAATCGTTGATTTCTTTCTCGTCAATTTCGATATCAAACACATCCACATCAGCGAAAATCTTAAACAACAATCCTTTTCCTTCCATAACAGGCTTACCCTGAACAGCACCGATATCACCCAGCCCCAATACGGCGGTACCGTTGGACATGACAGCCACCAGGTTGCCTTTGGCAGTATATTTATATGCATCTTCCGGATTATCCTTTATGGCCAGACAGGGTTCTGCAACTCCTGGTGAATATGCCAGGGACAGATCACGTTGGGTGGAATGAGGTTTTGTGGGAATGACTTCAATTTTTCCGGGTCTGCCCATCGTATGATAATTCAGAGCATCTTCGCGTGTAATTTTTGACATGATTGAGGGTTTTAGTAAACGACATCAAAATTACAAAGAGTGTAGAGCCGTTGTTCTCCATTATAGCCAATAACATGATGTTATTGAACAGTGTTAAAACGCATGTTATTTCGAGGATTCTAACGAAGAATAAAGCCGTCTTTAAAGGGATCCTCAGGGTCGAACCAAAAGCTGTTCTTTCCGGTAAAAGAAGCGGAACCTGTAATTTCAGGAACGATTGCTTTATGGGGGCCAAAAGTGGTGAGCCCTGCCATTTTAACCTCCATGGTGGATCCCAAAATGCCCTCGATGACCAGTTTTTCGTCCATTTTCAATTCACCACGGGCGTAGTGAAGTGCAGCCCTAGCGCTTACTCCCGAACCTGTGGCAGAACGATCCACCTCCCCGTTGGCGAAGATGCAAACATTACGGCTGTGGTTGGACGGATTATGAGCGCGACCTGTGAATATGGTTCCATATAAAAAACTCAAATCGTCCTCAAAGGGATGGATGATTTTCTGATTATTTATCACGCTCTTCTTAATTCGCATACCCAGTTCTATCAGTTTCGCGTAATCTGAGGCATCAAGGGAAAGATTGAATTTGCTCGCTTCCACAATGGCATAAAAAGCACCTCCAAAAGCCACATCATATTGAACTCGTCCCATCCCGGGCACCTGAACATGCTGGTCCCGGCACAACACAAAAGAGGGAACATTTCTGAAGGATACAGTAGTGATCACTCCCTCTTCTCTGATACCGGTTGCCACAATCTGACCCGGTGGAGCATCTATTTTTAGCGTAGGCTTATCTCCCTTTTTCCTTATCAGTTTGGTCTCCAGAGCAAACTTGGTTAATGCTATAATAGCATGTCCACACATGGTGCTATAGCCTTCATTATGGAGGAAAAAGGTGCCAAAATCAGCATTATTTGAACAGGGTTCTGTGACCACAGCACCATACATATCCGCATGCCCCCGGGGTTCCCACATGATCCCTTTTCGAATGTGATCCAGTTTTTGGCTGAAATACTTCCGCTTCTCCAGGATGGTTTTCCCTTTTATTTTCGGATATCCATCTGTCAGGATCCGCAAGGGCTCCCCCCCGGTATGCATATCAATGGTGGAGATCTTTGTCCAGTGAGCCGGTGGCCTCCAGTTCAGATCTTTTAATTTTTTGTGCATTCCATGGCTTTGTTTATCTATCTTTGAATTAGTAATTTATGAACTGAAATAATCCCATTGTGGACTACTCTGCATACATAAATACCATTACTTAGATCTCCAACTCTAACTATATTATCGTTGTAATTATTATGGGAAATTACTTTCTCCCCTTGAATATTAAAAATCTCAACCGTAATATTTGAGACATTTTCCATGTTGAAAGTGAAATAATCAGTTGCGGGATTGGGTCTGATGATTAGTCCGCTTTCATCTGAGTCTACAGCCTCTTTTATGATGGTTCCTGTAGTTTCTGTTACACTAAACTGCTGCACTTCAGCAAACTCACTTCCTCTGTAAGCATTATCTATGGCTTGTACTGTCCAATAGTATGTACCTGCCGGCAGGTCCCTTTTCAGGATATATATACCGGATATTCCCGCATGACCCGCTTTGGGTACGGTTAATTTCCCATTCATTAATGCATTACAAGAGACGATTTCGCCCCCACCCTGTGTGGTTCCGATTTTAATGTTGTATGAATATCCACCCTCGGCAAGTTTATCCCATGAAAAATGGAACTCACCGTTTCCTGTTTCTACCAACGTAAGATTGGTGGGAACTGCTGGGGACTGAGCCATGGGCACAGAACTCTTATTAAGCATGATCTCTGTCTTTCCATAACCACAACTCATATACAGTCCGTTCTGACCTGAAAATGAACTACCCCGCCGCAAGCAGCGGAGTATCAAAAGAGGGTTAATTGCTT
>CAZURA010000150.1:0-6311 GCA_964622985.1 uncultured Bacteroides sp.
GCAGATTCATGTTAATCTATGGAACGGTGGAACTAAGCTGCCGTAGCGTGGCGCGTGCTTTGCTTCTTCTGCAAAGGGCGTGACACGTGTAAGCGGTCGGCTTTAGTGAATTGTTATACCCTTAATGTATTGCATATAAAACACTATCCGCCAAATGACCTATATTTATTGTTGGGAATAGTTATTCGCTTACTTGTACAATCATTTCAATTTCACACGCAATATTCATTGGAAGTGATCCCATACCTACAGCGGCACGCGCATGCTTTCCTCTTTCTCCAAATATTTCAACCATCAAGTCTGAGAATCCGTTAATTACAGCAGGTTGCTGTGTGAAGGAAGGATCTGCGTTTACCATGCCATTTACCTTAATTATCCTTTCTACTTTATTTAGATCTCCAACCTGATCCTTTAAAGCCGACAATAGCACTATACCAGTCAACCTAGCTGCCTCATAGCCTTCTTCTATTGTTAGATCAGCCCCTAATTTTCCTGTAATATATTCCCCATCAGACTTTTTTGGACCAGCACCAGACATAAATACTAAATTCCCACTTCTAACAGAACTCAAATAATTGGCAACAGGCTTGTAAGGCTCTCCTAACTCTACTCCTAGCTCTCTTATTCTTTCTTCAACATCATAAGAGTATAGATTTCCCAAATTTCTGACTTTCTCTTCAGTTGAATTACATGCGGAAATGACTAAGATTAAAATGATAGTTTTTTTCATACTAAGTGCATTTACATTGAATTATTGCTATCGGGAGTGTATAATATTAGATTGAATAAGTTCACCTATGCGGTATAACGGTGGAATTAACCGGATGGCTAAAAGCGCTTCCGCGCTTTTAGCCAGTCCGAGTTGAATTGTTTGTTAGCAACATTATTATTTCAATGTTTTTGGAACTTCTCGTAAATGAGCAGTAGCACGATATTTTGAAGCAAAATCATTATATGCTCTTCCAACTGCATCTTCAGAAAGAACCAATACTTTTGCTGCCTCATTTGTGGGAACTTCATGCTCCCAAGCATAAAGGAGATAATCCAGCTTATCAAATGAAATCCTAAAAAAAAACTCCTGATCGCTTACAGGAAGACTAAATGTATCAGGACTGGGTTGACGATCAATAATTTCCGGAATTACTTTGAGGTGGTTGGAAAGTTGGTATATTTGATTTTTATAAAGATGGGTAAATGGTTCAATATCAGTGCCACCATCACCATATTTGCAGAAATCTCCCAATATAAATTCAGTGCGGTTGGTAGTTCCTGCAACAAGAAGATTACGTCTTTCTGCTTCTGCATAAAGATGCAACATTCGAGCCCTGATTTTAATATTTGCAAATGATGTTATGGTGAGAAATTCATCCAGATTCAACCGTTTACTCTTTAATTCGCCATCTGGCATTTGAACTTGAAGACGATAAAAGCTGTAGCTAGCTCGCTCCAGAAGATCTGTAGGAAGGATTATATTATATTTATATCCAGGCTTATATTCGGGAATCACTTTTTGGAGAAATTCATCTCGCCATTTATACTTAACAATACTATCTACAGTGGAAGTGATATTGATTTGGCGATGTTCTATTCCTAACGCTTGAGCATGTTTTATTGCATATTCACTGCTAATTGGATTAGACTCTGATTCAGGAAGGACAAGTCCTATTACTTTTTCTTTTCCTATAGCATGAACTGCAACAGCTGCTATGCAGGCAGAATCGATACCGCCGCTCAATCCAACTATCACACCTTTTTTACGAAAAGCATTCACTTGACCCACAATAAACTCTGAAAGTTTATCTAATTCCTGAACTGGGTCTATTTTTAATACATCAAGGTTGAAATTCATCAGATTACTCATGTCAACGTTTATATTTTGTGTGAAGAAACCGTGATATCATGAATCATTATTTGGCCTTTCTCTAATCCGACGTACTCATCAGTGCTTTGTGCAATAAGTTGCTAACGGTGGAACTAAGCCGCCGTAGCGTGGCGTGAACTTTGCCATTTCTGCAAAGAGCGTGACACGCGTAAGCGGTCGGCTTCAGTGATTTGTTATGTGCCTTCATTTATAGACGCAGAGAATTTCTCAAGATAGATCGCAATCCGTGGCATAAAGGACTCCAAATTGGGATATTTATCTCGATTCTGTTCATATTCTTCAAAAAGATCTGAAAGAGCTTTGATGCCCGCAAAGCCCTGATCTTCATCGATACAAACTTGTTTTTCAATTGCTTCAATATTTTTCTTTGAATGATAATAGCGAATGACGCAAGCGCGAACGATGTATTCATTCATCATACCCTCCCAAGCTAGACAGCCTACCTTAGTCAATTCGGCTTTATTGTATGAATACAATTTTTCTCCCGATTCTTTCAGGGTTTCTAAGTTTTGTGCGACAAGAGGATTTATGTATGGGTGACAAAACTCATGAATCACTATAGGAGTCACCCAGGAAGACGAGAATCTTGGAATTCCATTCCAGAATAACGGCGAATGGGCACCTATTATGGAAAAGAAATCATTTGTGCCATCACCTCGGGTTATGCTCGCTCCATAATTTCCAAATCCGGTTTGCATACCAACAATAATTGTGTAATTATCTGGTACATAACCAAAGTAGATTTTGAACCAATCGAGCATATTTGCATCATTAAGAGATATGCTCAGATTCATTTCTGAACGATCAAATAGTTGCTTTTGGCTGCTAAAAAAAGCCATGTATTCTGAATCTCGTGAAAACTCTCTGGCAGCTTCAATGAACTCTGGAATAACATCGACCGTCCACCGCGAATCAAGTTCGGAAGGCAGCGGATCAAGTTGATTCAGGGGGATGAGTTCCGGTGGATCACCAAGATAAACAACCAGGGTACTAAGAGCACTAATATTAATACGATGGGACTCCCACAATTTTTTTGCCATATCAACAGCCCTGTGATTCCCATATGGAGCAAAATAATTTTCAATATCCCTAATATAACCCGGGAGTTCCTGTGTATTATCTACACCGGTCTTTGCTAATCGATGGATGGTACAGAAGAGCTCTACCGTGGGATCGACACGAACCTTTATCCAATAATCCTCCGGTGAAATATTATGGTAATTTGAGCAAGTGACGTAAATCAAGCTAAGAAAGATCAATCCAGGTGTAAAGATTAATTTCATATGACTCTCCAAATTAATAGGTTAAAATTAGCCACATAACGGTGGCACTAAGCCGCCGTAGCGTGGCGTGGGCTTTGACATTTCCGCAAAGAGCGTGACACGCGTAAAGCGGTCGGCTTTAGTGAATTGTTATACATTGAAGGTACTTACAGCTCTTCTTCAAGGATACCAGAAATGATGTCGGCGCACTCGACAATGCGATCGAACGTGATGTACTCATCTGCTTGATGTACTTGGTCACATTCACCAGGGCCAAAGACAAACGTCGGAATACCCTTGGCATTAAATATATTTGCATCTGTTCCTCCTCTTGACAGTCTCTCTTGAACAGGATAGTCCAAACGTTCACTGGCCAAACAATGCAAAGATCTGACAGGCTCCACGAGAAAAGCAGGAAACTCAAAATTGTATTTCAGTTCAACAGAGTTCAGAACCGCCAATAAATCTTCTATTACCCTTTTCTTTTCTTCCAAGCTGCTCTTGGGTGAAAATCTATGCTCCATCTCAACGACACACTCATGAGGAACTATGTTCTCGGCGCTTCCACCGACGATTTTACCTACATTAAAGGTCTCTTGGTAATTTTCTGAGCGATATCTGAAATTCTCCCGAGGTAATTCTTCTTTGAGAATCCGGACTGCCTCCATCGCCAAGTAAATTGCATTTACACCAAATTCGGGGTGACAACCATGAGATTGCTTACCCTTAGCGTTCACAGAGAACGATATCTTGCCGAACATACCATTAATAAAGGCGAATTTATCATCCCGGACAGAGGCCTCAGTAACAATACCGATATCTGCAGCGATATCAATATTACTAGGAATAAGGTCGGATCCCCGATATTGTTTCCCAGAAACCTTCTTTTTAATGTCTTCATATCCAGTAATAACTGCGACAACATTGTTAGATGGTTTTGCCTTCTTCAATGCCGCTAATATTGAAACGATTCCTCCTTTGCAATCACTTGAGCCCAAACCATACACTCGACCGTTTTTCTCTATAGGGTTCAGCGGATCGATGGTCCATGCAGCAGTTGGGCCTACTGTGTCGAAATGTGCACTTAACAACAACGTCTTGGCATTCGGATTTACACTTTTCCTTCCTATGATACAGCCAGAGGTCTTGTCGACAAGGGCTTCGCATCCTAAATTCGTCAGCACATCCAAGATAAACACCTGCATTCTGGGAAACTGCTCTTCATCGAAAGATGGAATGCTTATTAAATCTTTCAGTAGTCTGTCGCAATAAACTTGGAAGTCATTCATTCAAACGGTAGCTATAGATTACATGTTGGAAGATAAAGTCGCATAGAGTTGTCCAGCGGTATAACATATATTCTACTGCTTTATGCAATATATGATATCTATTTTAAATGAAAATACTGTCATTCAAGATAGGATATATTGGTTATTACATGTGGAAATCTGGACGGGTTAGGTATGTGCGTGCCTATAATTTTACACTTGAATTCCACAGCTTCGCCAAGTCACTCCCAACAATAATTGTCTCTATCCCAGGAGTACAAAAGAAAAATACAAAGAATTATGATCTAATACAAGGTGAAATTTTTAGTCTGGAATATGACTGATTTAATTATGCTCAACACATTAATCAAAGGAATAGGACTGTACGTTCGAAAAATATTAATAATGACTACTCTCTATTCTTACTGAGATATTTGGAATATACGATTAAATATATGAGTCGATTACTGCAAAATGAAGCATAATATGTTAAATATTAGGAATATGATATATACTCAATAGCTTTTCGGAGAATGAAAAGATCGAAGTTTTTAGATCATGTCAGGGAAGTGATTCGCACAAATCATTTCAGCTATAGTACAGAGAAAACCTATATCAGTTGGATTTACCGGTTTATCATTTTCCATAACAAAAGACATCCCGAGCAAATGGGTGGAAAAGAGATAGCCGAATTCCTCTCCTACCTTGCAGTAGAAAGGAAGGTATCCGCTTCCACCCAAAATCAGGCATTAAATGCCCTTGTCTTCTTATATAAAAAAGTATTGAAGACTCCACTGGATGATTTTGACTTTAGACGTGCCAGACTCGGGAAACGCTTGCCCGTCGTGCTTAGTCGCGATGAGGTGCTAGAAGTGTTATCAAATCTTCAGGGTGAATATCATCTTATGGCTTCACTACTATATGGAAGTGGATTGCGTCTGACCGAGTGCTTGCAACTACGGGTAAAAGACATAGACTTCAATCTTAATGAAATAATTGTGCGTGCAGGTAAAGGGAATAATGACCGAAGGACGTTATTACTACGGTTATTAATTCCCCAACTGGAAAGACAAATAGAAAAGGCAAAGATCAGGTTGGATGAAAATATGCTTGTAAAAGAATTTGTAGGTGCATCAATGCCGGAAGCATTGGTGAGGAAGTATCCACATGCTCCAAAAGAACTGGCCTGGCAATATATGTTCCCTTCCAGGAAGCCAGTTATTGATCCTCGTTCGGGAAAATTGAAACAACACTACCGCCATGAAAGCTTTTTACAAAAAGCAGTGAAAAAGGCCATCAGGAAATCACAAATTACTAAAAACGCCTCCTGTCATACTTTTAGACACTCGTTTGCGACGCATCTTCTAGAG
This sequence comes from uncultured Bacteroides sp., assembly GCA_964622985.1. Taxonomy (GTDB): domain Bacteria; phylum Bacteroidota; class Bacteroidia; order Bacteroidales. The sequence continues at coordinate 5,783 of CAZURA010000150.1, forward strand.
GATGGATATGATATACGCACTGTACAAGAACTACTGGGACACAGAGATGTTCGAAATACCATGATATATACACATGTACTAAACAGGAATAAATTCAATGTTCGTAGTCCTCTTGATCTTTAGGATATCAAATCTGCTTGGGAATGACCGGGTAGAGGTAATGCAAATAAAAAAAAGCCAAAAGTTATTGGAATCCCACCGGTCTTCATAGACCAATAACTTTTGACTTTCATGCGGAAAAACCGCTTTTGTGCCCAGGACAAGAATCGAACTTGCACGACCAAAATCGGTCACTAGGCCCTCAACCTAGCGCGTCTACCAGTTCCGCCACCTGGGCAAATCTAACATCTATACATTTAAGAACTCCTCCTACATCCGGATATTTACTTATTTATATCTGGGTGGCGGAAGCTACCCTCGTGCTGGCTCCTCCCTAAAATGATCCACTGGATCATTTATTTACGGTCGGGCCCTGCCACCTGGGCAAATCTAACATCTATACATTTAAGAACTCCTCCTACATCCGGAT
>CAZURA010000150.1:6411-13149 GCA_964622985.1 uncultured Bacteroides sp.
GCCACCTGGGCAAATCTAACATCTATACATTTAAGAACTCCTCCTACATCCGGATATTTACTTATTTATATCTGGGTGGCGGAAGCTATCCTTCTTGTGCCCAGAACAGGACTCGAACCTGCACGTACTTGCGTACACTAGTCCCTGAAACTAGCGCGTCTACCAATTCCGCCATCTGGGCATAATAGTTCAAAGTACTAAGTTGAAAGTGCAAAGTACTTTCAACTAACAGCCCCGAAAACTTGCGGAGTTTCCGGGGCTGCAAATATATTAAATTTTAGAATTTCTTTAGCAGTTTCGGGGCTTTTTTTCAAGCTTTCCAAACACCTCCCTGCTATTTCTTTTTGGATTTGGTTATCTTATTGATTTTGAGATCCCTTTTGCTGTTGCTATTTCCTTCCTGCTTCAGCATTTCTCTCGATTCGGGCCTGGTGACCATTGCCGATTTCTTCATGTTTTCATCGTAATCCACAAAGGCTACGAATGTGTGATCATAGATTCCCTCCAGTACCTGGGTTTCAATCCAACCGACATCTTCCTCTGCCAGCCAGTAGTTGTGATGGTTTTGCTCCCACACATCCACGTAATAACGCTGGTTGCTCAATCCGGAGAAGATACACTCTCCATACTGGTTGGTGAATCGTTCTCCCACGGCATTGGTCTGATTAATCCAGTCATCCAGGGTTGGGTATAAGATGACACTTGCTTCAGGAAGCAGATACCCGTCCGGTTCGCTCACATCGGTCCACAGTTGAACAATAATCTTTACTTCTGAACCAATGACCTCCACCACAAAGGAGGCAATGTTCACATCTCCTTTGGTTCCAAATGCCTTTAGATCCACATTGTAAAATCCGGGATCATTATAGTAGTGCAGCACATTGTATGCTGTAGAGGTTGTTCCGTCACCCAGATTCCATTCCACATAGTTGGCAGCATGAGAAATATTAGTATAACTGATTTCCTCACCAACATATGCCGGATTTGGCGTGATATAGGCATCGGCATAGGGTTCTCTGTAACAACCTGCCAGGGCTAACGACAGGATGGGTAATATGGTAAGTAAACGTTTCATGGCAATCGGTTTTTAGTTATTTACTATATGAATTTCAAATAGCATGCCAAACTTAAACATTGGATATCATCTTGCTTTTTTCTTCCTTTGCCCACAAGACCAAAATTTCAGTATCATGAAGAGATTGCTCATTACACCAATGCTCTTAATTCTTTTCTTAGGAACGGGATTCCTTGTAGATGCACAACCCTCCGCAACTATTACACTTGATCATATACACAAATCGAGGGAATTTCACGCAAAGGGGTTTTCAGGACTCAAATCCATGAAGGATGGAGTACACTACACCTACCAGGATCAGAATTCCATATATCAATGCAGCTACAAAAGCGGAGAGATTGTCGATACGCTCTTTGAAGCTGATGGTTTCCGGGAGATTGAAAGATTTTCCGGGTACAGCTTCAATAGTTCAGAGGACAAGATCCTTCTGGAAACCGACCGGGAGAAGATTTATCGACACTCATACCTGGCTGATTATTACGTTTTCGACATGAAGTCCGAAACATTGAATCGGGTCTCCACAAAAGGGAAGCAACAACTGGGCACCTTTTCACCTGACGGATCCAGGGTAGCATTTGTACGGGATAATAATATATATATCTGTGATTTACCCAGTAACCAGGAAAACCAGATCACCACTGACGGAGTAAAAAATGAAATCATAAATGGAGCACCGGATTGGGTGTATGAAGAAGAATTTGGTTTCTCCCAGGGTTTTCACTGGTCGCCCGATGGTCGAAAGATCGCTTTTTACAGATTTGATGAAAGGAGAGTCAAAGAGTTCCATATGACCCTGTTTGGCCCGCTTTACCCTGAGCCCTACACCTTCAAATACCCAAAGGCGGGTGAAGTCAATTCCATAGTGATGATCCAGGTATTTGATCTGGAAAGTGGAATCACATCCACCATGGACATTGGAGAAGAGACCGACCAGTATATCCCCAGGATCAAATGGACCAATGATCCGGAAATCCTGAGTATTATGCGATTGAATAGACTACAGAATCAATTGGACATCCTGCATGCAGATGCAACAACGGGTAAATCATCAGTGATCTATTCGGAAACCAACCGCTACTACATTTCTGAAGCTACCGACAAAACAGTCACCTATCTGCCCGACGGTGAAAGCTTCATCCTGAACAGTGAGCACAGTGGCTATTTCCATCTCTACCATTACCATTTCCCGACAGGGAAAATGAAACCGATCACCTCAGGTGATTATGATATCCATTCCTTCCTGGGGTATGATGAAAATGATGAACGGTTGTACTACACCTCTTATGAAGAATCGACCATAGAGAGGCATCTCTACTCCATAAAGCTGGATGGCTCTGACAAACAAAAAATGAGTATCCAACCGGGAACAAACTCGGCAAATTTCAGCACCACATTTACCTATTATATCCTTACTCATTCATCGGCAAATACGCCTCCGCACATCACCCTGCACAATCAGAAAGGCAAAATGATCAGGATCCTGGAAGATAATCAGGCTCTGAAGGAAACCACTGAGGAATATGAATTTGCAAAAACCGAGTTTTTGGTGGTGCCCACGGCCGGCGGACAGCTGTTAAATGCATGGATAATCAAACCCAATGATTTTGATCCGCAAAAGGAATATCCCCTCTTTATGTATGTATATGGAGGGCCCGAGTCACAAAATGTCACAGATAGCTGGGGCCGAAGAGGAGCCTGGTTCCAGATGCTTGTGCAACAGGGATATATAGTTGCATGTGTGGATAACCGGGGAACCAATGGCAGAGGTGAAGCCTTCAGGAAAGCCACCTACCTAACCCTGGGAAATCTGGAGACCATCGACCAGGTGGAAGCCGCACAATGGTTTGGGTTACAGAAGTATATCAATGCAAATCGAATCGGTATTTTTGGCTGGAGTTATGGAGGGTATATGACCAGCCTCTGTTTAACCAAAGGGAACGGTACCTTCAAGATGGGCATTGCAGTAGCCCCGGTCACCAACTGGAGGTACTACGATACCATTTACACGGAACGGTTCATGCGCACACCCCGGGAAAATGCAGCAGGATATGATGACAACTCCCCCATCCATTTTGCCGACAATCTGCAGGGTAATCTTCTCCTGATCCATGGAGGTGGGGATGATAATGTACATTTCCAGAATTCCATGGATTTTGCGGAGGCTTTGGTTCAGGCCGACAAACAATTTGATATGCAGTTTTACCCCAATAAGAACCATGGAATTTATGGTGGGAACACTACCTATCATCTATATTCACGAATGACTGATTTTATAATTGAGAATCTCTAAGATCCGCCTGGATTTCTTATCTTTGCGAAGTTTTTGAAAAAGCGTTAACATGATCAATATTACTTTTCCGGACGGATCGGTACGGGAATATGAATCTGGGGTAACCGGAATGGATATTGCCAGGAGCCTCAGTAACAGTTTGGCCCGAGAGGTGTTGTCAATCAATGTAAATGACGATCTATGGGATTTGACAAGGCCTATCACGGAAAATGCCGCCATAAAACTCAATAAGTGGGATGAGGAGGATGGGAAACTTGCATTCTGGCACTCCTCTGCACATTTGATGGCTGAAGCCATTGAATCCCTCTACCCCGGTACCAAGTTCGGGATCGGTCCGGCCATTGAAAACGGTTTCTACTATGATGTGGATCCCGGCGATGAGGTGGTTATTACAGATGGCGACCTGTCAAAGATTGAGAAAAAGATGAAGGAGCTGGCTTCCCAGAAGCATTGTTACCACAGAAAAGAAGTGAGCAAGAAGGAAGCCATGGAGTTCTTCGAGGGAAAAGGGGATGAATACAAGACTGAACTCATCGATGAACTGGAGGATGTAACTATCTCCTTTTATCAGCAGGGCAATTTTACTGATCTCTGCCGTGGGCCCCATTTGGGCGATACAGCCCCAATAAAGGCCATCAAATTACTTAATGTGGCAGGTGCTTACTGGCGTGGTGATGAAACACGAAAACAACTTACCCGTATCTATGGAGTCTCTTTCCCCAAGCAAAAGATGCTGGAGGAGCACCTCGAATTGCTGGAACAGGCAAAACAGCGTGATCACAGGAAACTGGGGAAAGAGCTGGAACTCTTTACTTTCTCCCAGAGGGTTGGACCCGGATTACCCCTTTGGCTGCCGAAAGGGGCCCAGCTGAGGGAAAGACTGGAGAACTTTTTGAAAAAGGTGCAGCGCGAACATGGATATGAACAGGTAATCACACCGCATATCGGGCAAAAAGAGCTTTGGGAGACATCCGGACATTATGCCAAATACGGGAAAGACAGTTTCCAGCCCATCAGCACTCCGCAGGAGGGTGAAGAGTTCCTGCTTAAACCTATGAATTGTCCGGCCCATTGTGAGATTTACAAATCAAAACCCCGTTCATACCGAGATCTGCCCATCAGGATGGCTGAATTCGGGACCGTTTACCGGTACGAGCAGAGCGGAGAGTTACACGGCCTCACCAGGGTTCGTGGATTTACCCAGGACGATGCCCATATCTTCTGTCGGCCCGACCAGCTGAAGGAGGAGTTCATCAAGGTGATCGATATCATTCTCTATATTTTCAAAACACTGGATTTCAATGACTTCATTACTCAGGTATCTTTAAGAGATCCGGAAGACACAGAGAAATATATCGGTACCGATGAAAACTGGGACAAAGCCGAGAAAGCCATTCTGGAAGCGGTGGAGGCCAAAGGTATGGATACCATCGTAGAATATGGTGAAGCGGCGTTTTATGGCCCCAAACTGGATTTCATGGTGAAGGATGCGTTGGGAAGGAAGTGGCAGCTGGGTACCATTCAGGTGGACTATAATCTTCCTGAACGATTTGAATTGGAATACAATGGAGCAGATAATCAGAAGCATCAACCAGCCATGATCCATCGTGCTCCCTTCGGATCTATGGAACGATTCATCGCAGTATTGATAGAGCATACAGCAGGGAAATTCCCCCTCTGGCTCACTCCCGATCAGGTTGTTATTTTACCCATTAGTGAAAAATATCACGATTATGCGCAAAAAGTTTCAAATTTCCTTAAAAATTACGATATTCGCACCCTGATTGACGAGCGGAGTGAAAAGATAGGTAAGAAGATCAGGGATAATGAGTTAAAGAGGATTCCATATCTACTGATCATAGGCGAAAAAGAACAAGAAAGTGAAACAGTTGCTGTTCGAAGACAGGGAGAAGGAGATAAAGGAGTGATGAATCTGGACGATTTTGCTCATTTTCTGCAGAAAGAGATTCAGAACCAACTGGAAGCCATTGAAACTGATGTTTAACTAAAGTATAGGAGGAACTTGTCATAGCAGGACCAGGTCATTATCGCAGACGCAACAGCGATAACCGTAATAGAGACCGGATCTTTTACAGAACAAATGAACAGATCCGTTCGAGTACAGTCCGCCTTGTAGGCGAAAACATTGAGAATCCCGGGATCTTATCTTTGACAGAAGCCCTGAAAATTGCCGATTCGCTTGACCTTGACCTGGTGGAGATTTCACCGAAGGCCGACCCGCCTGTTTGCAGGATTATCGACTACCAGAAGTTTCTCTACCAGCAGAAGAAGAAACAGAAAGAGATGAAATCCAAAGCCACAAAGATTGTGGTAAAGGAGATCAGATTCGGACCAAATACGGATGAACATGACTATAGTTTTAAACTGAAGCATGCACTGAAGTTTCTGGAAGACGGTGCCAAACTGAAGGCATTTGTATTCTTCAAGGGGCGGTCCATTTTATATAAAGAGAAGGGTGAAATACTGTTGCTAAGACTGGCGCAGGACCTGGAGGAAGTAGGGAAAGTTGAACAACTCCCCAAACTGGAAGGTAAACGAATGACCATGTTCCTCGCACCCAAAGTAAAAAAGAAGTAGTTGTTGAATAGATAAAAGTTGGAATAATGCCAAAGATGAAAACAAATTCGGGAGCAAAAAAGAGATTTACGCTCACCGGAACTGGAAAAATCAAAAGGAAGCATGCTTACAAAAGCCATATTCTTACTAAGAAATCCAAGAAACGTAAGAGGAATCTTACCTATTTTGGAGAAGTCCACAAGGCAGACGAAGAGAATATCAAGCGTCTCCTTGCCATGAAGTAAGAAGTGTAGTCCTTTGATAATCAGGTAAATTAGTATTGACCGGGATGTAGAGCAAGAAAGTGTCGAACAGACTGCCTTCATCCAAAAATTGAACACAAAATGCCAAAATCAAGCAATGCTGTCGCCTCAAGACAGAGAAGAAAAAAAGTGATGAAGCAGACCAAAGGGTACTTTGGTCGCAGGAAAAATGTCTGGACGGTTTCTAAAAATGCATACGAAAAAGGACTTACCTATGCGTATCGCGACCGTCGTAAGAAGAAAGCCAATTTCAGAGCACTTTGGATACAGCGTATTAATGCAGCGGTTCGTGACCATGGAATGTCCTATTCTGAATTCATGGGGAAACTGAGTAAATCAGGTATAGAGATCAATCGAAAGGTACTTGCAGATCTCGCAATGAACGATCCCAAAGCTTTTGAAGCTATTGTAAAGAAAGTGCAATAAACTTTAGGATAAATTTCCATTTAGAGGCTGTTCCACTTGATGTGGATCAGCCTTTTTTTGGTGTGCCCGGCATGGGCGATAACTATAGGGTGAAAGTCCCGAACGCA
>CAZURA010000151.1:0-13075 GCA_964622985.1 uncultured Bacteroides sp.
GGTCCTGGTTATCCTGATCCTGATCCTGATCCTGATTCTGTTGCTGCTGCTGTTGCTGCTGCTGTTGTTGCTCCTGCAGCTTCTTTTTTGCATAGGTCAGGTTATACTTGGTATCCATATCACCCGGATTAAGACGGAGGCTGTTCTTAAATGCCTCAATGCTGGGTTCATACTGCTGGGCCTCCAGCAGACTATTACCAATGTTGTGCCAGACATGTGCGTGAGTTTCCGGATCACTCCCACGGTCGATCAGTGGCTCATATTTCTTGACCGTCTCCTCATACTTCTCCTGACCATACATAGCCGCCCCTGTATTAAACATTGCTTCAAAAGACTCCTGGTTGAGGTCCTCTGCTTTCCTGAACCGCACTTCCGCATTGCTGTAGCTCCCCTCTTCGTATGCTTTTATCCCCTGACGGATCACTTTTCTCTCCTGCTGACCATAGAGCATCAGAGGGAAGAGCAACAACAAAAGCGCTGTGGAATGTCGTGCCATATATTTACAATCTATTTTCAACGGTTTGATCTTTACGCTATCAGTTTAACAGAATCCGTTCACATATCACTCTTTTGCATGAAACAAGTTCATTCTTTTCAGTAAGGGATTTTTCCTGGATCGAATAAAAAATTCCAACACCAGGAAAAGCAGTGCAAAACCTGCAAAATACTGGAACCGTTCGGCAAACTCTGAAAAGACCCTGGTGGTAAGTTCGCTCTTCTGCAGCTTATCCAGTTCATCAATCAGACTATTGATCCGGTCACCGTCAATATAGGCTCCACCTCCCACTCCGGCCACCTCCACAAGCAGCTTTTCATTCAATTTACTTACTACTACCTGTCCGTCACTATCCCTGCGGTTGGCAGTGCTCCCGGGTCTGACAGGCACCGGCACACCATTGGGATCTCCCAGTCCCACCGTATAGACCTTAATTCCCTTTTCAACTGCTTTGGTAGCCTCCCCTACAGCATCATCCTCATGGTTCTCCCCATCGGTGATCACTACGATGGCCTGACTGGGTGCGGTCGCTCCTGGTCCACCCTCCTCTTCCTTAGTGGAAAATGACCTGACGGCAAGCTGGATGGCCGATCCGATAGCTGTCCCCTGTTTCGATACCATATCGGGACCGGCACCCGATAAGAACATTTTTACACTGGGATAATCATCTGTAATGGGTATCTGGGTATACGCTTCACCGGCAAACACGATCAACCCGATCTTATCATTGGACATCCGGTCCACCATCCGGTGTATCATTTGTTTGGACCTTTCCAGCCGGGAAGGTTTTATGTCCTCAGCCAACATGCTGTTGGAGACATCCAGGGCAATGATTATTTCACGTCCTTTTTGTTCCACCTCCTCAAGCTTTGATCCTACCCTTGGCCCCGATGCTGCAATAATCAGCAGCATGGCACCTGTGAAAAGCAGAAAGAATTTCCAGTGATGGGCAGAACGTGAAGCATCGGGCATCAGGATATCCAGAAGCCAGCTGTCTCCCAGATTTTCCAGGGACCGTTTCCGGTGTCGCCAGTACAAAATATATCCCACGAGCATTACCACTGCTGCAAGCAAAAACCAAAGGATCTCTTTATGTGCAAATTGTATCATTCCTATGGTATAATTCTGAATACTGAGTATCTGAGCATGATCTCTAAAAGTAACAACAGCATAGCAGCCATCAGAAAAGGAAACGCTTCCTCCTTTTTCTTACTAAACTGCTTCACATCCAACCTGGTCTTTTCCAGTTGATCGATTTCCTGATAGATCTCTCTCAGTTTATTGTTATCAGTGGCACGAAAATAGGTTCCATCGGTAGTTTCCGCAATCTTTTTCAATACCTCTTCATCGATCTCCACCGGCATGTTGCGTGTAACCATTCTTCCGAACATATCCTGTACCTGTATAGGTGCATTTCCACGGGATCCTACACCAATGGTATAGACCCTGATGCCATAACCAGCAGCTATCTCCGCAGCTGTTACCGGTCCCACATCGCCACGGTTATTCACGCCGTCGGTGAGCAAGATAATCACTTTGCTTTTTGCTTTGCTCTCCTTGATTCGATTCACCGCCGTGGCCAATCCCATTCCAATGGCCGTGCCATCCTCTATGACTCCGAAATCGATCTCCTTCATGAAGTTAATCACCACAGCACGATCGGTGGTCATGGGACACTGGGTGAAGCTTTCACCTGCAAAAACCACCAGACCAAACTGGTCATTCTCCCTGGCATTGAGAAATTCAATTCCCACATTTTTAGAAGCTTCCAGCCGGTTGGGTTTAAAATCCATGGCCCTCATACTTCCCGACACATCCATGCACATCACCACATCTATCCCCTCGGTAGTGACCTGCTCCCACTGGTTAGAGGACTGGGGACGGGCCAGTACAATGATGATCAATGTAACCACGATCATCCGGAGTACAAAGAGCAGATGCCTGAGCCATATTCGGGACGAACCAATCCGTTCATCAATATTCTCGAATCCCGCCAGCGTCATGGGTGCAGTCCCCCTTCTCCCTCTCCATACATACCATGCGACCATAAAAGGCAGCAGGATCAAAGCATAGAGAAAGGCCGGATATGCAAATTCCACATTACTCATCATTCACCTTCCCTCCTTTCTGTTCTCCCGTCTCCATAACCTCAACTGGTTCCTGAAGGCTGCTCTTCTCAGGCTCAGTCTCCGGCTTTGTTTCTTGCAAGTGCTCCTTATAGAACAACGGATAGGTCTTCTGCACAAAAATGTATGCGTTATTCAGATGGGTCTGGTTATCGACCGGTAACGGATCCTCTTTGGCAAACTTGACCAGATCGGCCAATAGCAGTAGCTCTTTTAACATTTCGTCCAGCAGGTTCTCCTCCAGGTTAGATTTTCGGAACGCATGAAGAATCTCTTCTGTGGTTCTCTCCATGGCAGGTATACCGTACTGTCTTTCAATATATTGCCTGGTAATCTCAGTTAACCTGGTATAATAGAGCTTGACCTCTCCATGTTCCCAGAATTTCTCCTCTTTCAGTTTATCGAGCTCTCTGAAGGCTATAACATGTGCAGGATCCTGAGGTTTTAATGAAAGCAATGCAGGATCTTTACTCCTTCTTCGGTAATACCTGATCAGAAAGATCAATGAAGCAACCACCACGGCACTCCCCAGTCCCACTCCTATCCACGGTAATGCTTCCCTGAAAGTCAGGGGTGTATTCAGCGGAGGTTTGATAGGTTTTATCTGTTGAGCAGTATCTACCTCAGGTTCAAAAACCTGCATCATAAGAGGCATGCTCAAAGCTGTATCGGTTTGTTCTCCGACTCTGAAGACCACAGGTTGTGAAGGTATGAGCTGCAATCCCGACTCGAATCCTGTAATCATATAACTGTGTTCCACCACCCTCTTCCCCTCCTTCATGGTGGAATCGGATGCAATGGGGAAAAGCACTTCCAGGTCACTGCTCAGCGTATCACGGAGAATCGGTAATTGAAATTCCACATTCTCAGCTGCCTCTACCCGGATCTTATAGACCACCTGATCCCCAATCATCATGGAGTCTCTGTCAACTTCTGATTTTACACTGATCAGTTGTGCCTGGAGTGAAGACGCCAGGAAACACATCATCGATAGTATGACTGAAATGTGAAAGGATCTCATATTATCTGTGCTTAAACAACCTTATTAAGGGTTTGACATAATCTTCACCGGTCCTCAAGGAGACACTGTCGACACCTGCCCGAGTGAAAATCTCCTTCATCATATCCACATGACTTTCCCATTTCATGGCATAACTTGCCCGCACCTTCCTATTGGAGGTATCGATCCATCGTTCCCTGCCCGTTTCCGAATCCATTATCCTGATGAGTCCCACCGACGGTAGTGACTCCTCTCGCAGGTCATACACATGCAAGGCAGCCACATCATGTTTATTGTTAGCCACTTGTAACGACCGGGCATATCCTTTATCGCGAAAATCGGAGATCAGGAAAGCTGTGCACCGCTTCTTAATTACACGGGTCAGGAACCCCAGGCTTTCCGATATATCCGTGCCTTTGCTCTCAGGCTGAAATTCCAACAACTCCCTTATGATCCGGAGAATATGTTTACGCCCCTTTTGTGGGGGTATATACTTCTCAATCCGGTCACTGAACATGATAACCCCGATTTTATCATTATTCTCAATGGCTGAGAATGAGAGTACCGCGGAGATCTCTGTAATGAGATTTCGCTTCAAATGCTCTTGTGTGCCAAAATCGCCTGAAGCACTCAGATCGATCAGCAACATCACGGTGAGTTCGCGCTCTTCCTCAAAAACCTTAACATAGGGGTGGTTGAAACGTGCAGTGACATTCCAGTCGATATTGCGGATATCATCTCCATACTGGTACTCCCGCACTTCGGAGAAGGTCATCCCTCTGCCCTTAATAGCACTGTGATACTCTCCGGCAAATATCTGCCGGGTGAGACCACGGGTCTTAATCTCGATCTTCCGTACCTTCTTTAATAGCTCTTTTGTTTCCACCGGCAAAACTTCAACGATACCTCTTCTTCTACTCTTTCCTGGTTTCCCGTACAGTGAAATACCACTCCTGCTTTGTCAGTTCGATCTGAAATGTGTCAGCATTCTGTGCATATTCCCATCTGGATTCATTCACTTTTTCGTGCCTGGTGTTTAGATCTTCCACCACCTCATCATAATCGGAGTAGTCACATACCAGTTTGGAGGTTTTGCATATATCATCGTCGGTGAAGTAGAGGATCCAGGTCTTAGTTTTCATCCCGTTGACATACTTTAAATAGTTAAAACGCTGCTTCACTATGCTATTGTCCTGTCTGAAACCTCTATGCTCCTTTTTAACAATGACTTTCACCTCCTCTTTGGAAAGACCGATCATAGACTGGGCACTCACTACACTACACAGCGCCAGACACAGTATGGGTATGATTACTTTCAGTCTCATCGGATTTCTGGTATACTATCTTAATTATATAAAATTCCAACTATGAGTATTCTGAACCCCTAAGGCACCTCCACATGATTCAGGATCTCTGAAATGATATTTTCTGTGGTTATATTTTCCGCTTCTGCTTCATAAGTTAACCCGATTCTGTGCCTCATCACATCGTGGCAGACCACCCTTACATCCTCAGGGACCACATATCCCCTCCTCTTAATAAAGGCATAGGCTTTTGCCGCTTTTGCCAAATTGATACTGGCACGCGGTGATCCGCCATAATGTATCAGTGGCACAAATTGTGCCAACCCTGCCTGGTCAGGTTTCCGGGTGGCAAAAACGATATCAAGGATGTAGTTCTCGATCTTCTCATCCAGGTACACCTCCTTCACCACTTCGCGGGCATTCATGATATCGGCAGGTTTTAGAATGCCGTTGGCTGAAGGAAATTGCTTGGACAGGTTCTCCCTGATGATGAGCTTCTCCTCCTCCCTGGTGGGATAGGAAACCACCACTTTCATCATAAACCTGTCCGCCTGGGCCTCAGGCAATGGATATGTACCCTCCTGTTCCAGAGGATTCTGTGTAGCCATCACCAGAAAAGGTCGCTCCAGTTTATAGGTCTCATCTCCGATGGTAACCTGTTTCTCCTGCATAGCCTCCAGCAATGCACTCTGTACCTTTGCCGGTGAGCGGTTTATCTCATCGGCGAGGATCAGGTTAGCAAAAACGGGTCCTTTCTTGACCACAAATTCTTCTCTCTTCTGACTGTAGATCATAGTACCCAGCAGGTCTGCCGGCAGCAGGTCGGGTGTAAACTGGATCCTGCTGAATTTGGCATCGATGGTTTGGGACAGGGTGGTTATGGCCAAGGTTTTGGCAAGACCCGGTACACCTTCCAGCAAAATATGTCCATCGGATAAAAGCCCGATTAGTAGTCGCTCAACCAGATTCTTCTGTCCCACAATCACCTTTTGTATCTCCAGGGTGATCAGGTCCACGAATTCACTCTCCTTCTTTATCCTTTCGTTGAGTTCCTTGATATTAACGTCCTGACTCATTTATGGATTCTTTTTAATTTATAATCATATCTTTAGCCGCACACTTCAACGGGGAACAAAAATAGCAGTGAAAATTGCCAATAGAAAGAAAAGTGGGGTTAAAAAATGTTAATAATAGGGTAATTTTAGACGATTGAACGACGGATAGTATGCAAAGGTATTTTATCCATATGGCTTATGATGGTTCCGATTATCACGGCTGGCAGATTCAACCCAATGGGAAAACGGTACAACAGATCATGGAGCACTCCTTAAGTACCCTGTTACATGAGGAGATTTCAGTTACCGGAGCGGGCCGTACTGATACAGGTGTTCACGCTTCCTTTTTCGTAGCCCATTTTGACACCCGGAATCCACAACCCGAGCAATTTGTATTTAAACTGAACCGATTCCTCCCACACGACATTGTAGTACACAAAATTATACCGGTTCCTGACAATTGGCATGCCCGATTCTCAGCTACCTACAGGACATACCACTACCACATCTCAACGATAAAACCCCTCTTCACCAGAAAATACTCGCATCATATGTTTGGGTCCCTTGATGTGATCGCCATCACTCAGTGTTGCCAAATTATAAAGGAAACCACAGACTTCACCAGTTTCTCCAAACTGCATACTGATGTCAAAACCAACAACTGCAAAGTGATGACAGCTGATTGGCAAGAGGTGGAGAACGGATACTTGTTCGAGATCAAAGCGGATCGTTTCCTCAGAAACATGGTCAGATCCCTGGTTGGCACCCTCCTGGATGTGGGACAAGGAAAGCTGAGTATAGAGCAGTTCAGGGATATTGTAGATGCCAGGGACCGCTCAAAGGCCGGTCAATCAGCTCCCGCCCAAGGCCTCTTCCTGGTGGATATCGGGTATTTGGGTGATGGGTGATCAGTGATGGGTGATCGGGGTTTGGGTGATGGGATTAGCGAAGGGTAAGGTGAGCACGGAATATCTCCTTTTCATCATTGTTTCGACGGGCGAGGAAAAAATAACCATCCTTCTGCCCAATGGTTCCGCTGATCTGTATATCGTCGCCAAGCATAGCCTCTTGGGTATAGTTGATCTCCAATTCGTGTACTTCTCGGCCTGATTCTTCATTTGCCATAGCCGCATCAATACACCACTCCATGTACTTAACATTATTCACATGACCCATAATATCCAGGTCTGAAAACAAGACTCTGCGTTGGGTGACTTCTTGCATATCCTCCGGAAGCACAATCTTATCAAGAGGATCTGTAAATACCGCCACCTCCCTTTTGCTGCGATGCAATACCTCCTCGGTCACCCTGACAGGCCTCCTGGTTTCGCTGTCCAGGATCAGCCAGGCGGTACTGGCCACCCCCAATGTATTTCCTGAAACATCATCAATTCTGAAATCCCTCATACCAAAGATACGTTCCATGCCCCGGTGCCAGGTTTCCACCCTGATCCGGTCATCCCAGACCGGAAATCTATTCACTCTGATTTTCATCCGGGAGAGGACCCAGAAGGTTTTTTTCTCTTTCAGGTCGTTAAATCCAAAACCCAACTGATTGGCATGCTGATACGCCATCTCCTGAAAGAGGTTAGCTATACTGGTAAGCCTGGCCTGCCCCTTAGGATTCAGGTCATAGGATGATATGGTAAACTCTTTTACTAATTGATCGGACATAAGAAATAGATATATAGGACGCTATTCCTCACTTTCTTCCAGGATTTTGTTCCACTTCTCCCATGATCCTTCAGCCTGATATACCAGCATGTCATAGCCATTAACAACCATGGCTCCCTGCTCCTCTCCCTGGGCCAGGAACCGGGTTTTTTCAGGATTATAAACCAGATCAAACAGCAGGTGTTGGGAGGTTAAAGCTTCGTATGGAATGGGTGGAAAAGTATCAATTTCGGGGTGCATTCCCAACGGTGTGGTATTGATGATCAATGGTGTTGTGCGCACCACCTCACTATCCAATTCCTCGTATGAGATGCGATCCTCTCCCCTGTTCCGGCTTACCCTCTGAAAAGCTATCTCCAATTTTTCAAGTACAAAAGTTACTGCTTTTGAGGAGCCTCCAGTACCAAGAACAAGAGCGGATGTATGATGTTCTTTCAGATGCTCTTTCAGTGAAAACTCAAATCCCCTTACATCGGTATTATGACCAATAAGAGCGAGGCGTCCCTTTTTGCGACAGAAGCAGATAGTATTTACTGCCCCAAGAGTGCGGGCTGTCTTGCTGAGTGCATCCATATACTTTACCACCTTCTGCTTATAAGGGACAGTCACATTGAGCCCGACCAGATCCGGAACTCTCTTTACCAGATTGTCAAACTCAGCAATATCATTCAAGGGATAGTTCTTGTATATCGCATCAATCCCCTCCTTCTCAAATTTTTGCTTGAAATAGGGCACGGAGAAACTGTGTCCAAGCGGGTAACCTATGAGTCCGTATTGTTGCAAAACCAGTTAGTATAAAGTTGAAAATTAGTTAGTTTGAAAGTGGTATAATTAGCCGGATGTTTTACGGTTGCCAGTGAGTAGCAATTCGATGACGAGAATAACTCCAATACCAATGGCTGCCATCAACAATGCCATCCAAAATCTTTCATCTTGATGAGTCAGAGAGGGCAAAACATTCTTCTCAACCAGAGGTTTGATCTCTCCCTCCACCACGATCGTTTTCAGGGTTTCTTTCCAAGGCCATATCTTATTCAACGATCCGATCATAAATCCCACCAGTACCGCTATGGTGATATCATGGTATTTCTTAAGCAGCCAGGAGAGCAGATTGGCAAATGATATGATGCCCACAGCCGCACCTGAGCCCAGAAGCAATAAATCAAAAATAATACGCTCATTCACAGCGTGCAGAGCAAAAATATACTTCCCCAATAAGAGAAGAATAAAGCTTCCGGAAATCCCTGGTAAGATCATTGCACAGCTGGCCAAAGCACCTGAAACAATGATGAACCAAAAGGCTTCGGTAGTTGTGGTGGGTGTTACACTGGTAATATAGAAGGCAATACCAACACCTCCCACAAGCGCTACGATTTTAGGGTACTCCCATTTCTTGATTTTCCGGGATACCACGTACGAGGACGCAAGGATTAATCCGAAAAAGAATGACCAGATCAAGATCGGATGGTGTTCCAGCAAGTATTCCAGTAACTTGGCCAGTGACAGGACCGAGATAAATATGCCGGCAAAAACTGCCAGCAAAAAATTGCCATTGATCTGTTTCCAGAAAGTTTTCCACCTGCCGGTAAAGAAAAGCCTGATCGCTTCCAGATTAATGCTTTTAAGTGATTCGACCAGCTCTTCGTATATACCTGTGATAAATGCGATAGTACCTCCAGACACACCGGGAACCACATCGGCAGCTCCCATACCCATACCTCTGATAATCAGGAGAAGATAGTTGCTTATGCTCTTTTTCAAAATGCTATTGTTTTCTTGAATGGAACTCTTCAGGAAGGACATCAAAAAATGTATCGCCACGCATGCCGCAACGTAATGCCTCCAGAGAAACGACCTCGTTAGGAGCAATGTTTCCCAGGTTTACGTTGGCGCCAATCAACTGAATGAACATGGTCTGCTGAGCCTTATTGGGAGCCTCCCAAAGGACATCATCGACAGAAATCTTTTTCATAATAGAGTCAATCAGTTCCCGATTGGCTTTCCCCTCTGAATCGTAGATACCTATAGTGCCACTTTCCCTTGCCTCTGCTATCACCTTCCAGGCTCCTGTTTCAAGCTCGGTCTCCATACTGGAAACCCATACCTCATTCGGAATCTCCACCCCCTTTACCTTACTTCCTATCTCTGACAACACCTGGTAATCTTTGGCCAGCACCTCAATGCATTTCAATTTCTCCTCATGTTCCATCTTAATAGTACCGTCCGATACTTCCACATTTTTTAATCCTGATTCGGCTACAAATCGCCTGTAATCATCAAATTGTCCCCGCACATAATACATTTCAAACAGTGTTCCTCCAAAATAGGGTTTCAATCCGGCCGATTGATAGAGTTTAACTTTATCTATCAAATCCCTTGTGATAAGTGCAGTTCCGAATCCGAATTTTACCAAATCGGTATATGGAGCACTGGATTGTATGAAGCTCTCAGCTTCTTTGAGGCTTAAACCCTTATCCATCATCATGGTTAGCCCATAAGAACGTTCCCCGGAAGTTCTCTCTGGAATATACTTTATCTCAAAATTCATGTGGGATACAATTTATTTGTGCTGCTGGACAATACGTTCAATTTTTTCACTACGCAATCCATCAGGGTAATAATATACAAATTCAGTAACCAGTTCTCGATTCGCTTCCAAAGCCTCACCTAAAAACTTAACAGCCAATCCTTCCTCTTCCAGTTTCAGGTGACAAACAGCCATTTTGATCTTGATCCCCGGCTCCTTTGGATGTTGTACAAATGCTTCTCGCAGGAAGTTAAGCGCTTTCTCGAAGTACCCTTCTTTCATCAATAATCCGGTGAGTGCACTCCAACCATCAAGATCAGCGGCATCGACGCGGGTTACATAGGCATAACACTTGATAGCCTCTTCGGTCATACCCGCATCTTCATTAGCATATCCCAGGTTGATCCAGTAATCGAGGTTGTTATTATCAAACTCAATGGCCTTTAGCATATAAGTGATCGCTTCCTGATGCTTTTCCATCCGATGGTAAATCATCCCTGCCCCAAACCAACCTTCCGGATCTGTATTATCCAATTCTATCACCTTCTGAAATGAGCCCAATGCATCTTCCATGTTATTCATCTGTTCATAACAATCGCCCATGTAACAATAGGCTTGAGTGCTTTCGGGTTCAACCTCCAGAAAATCTTTGTAGGTGTGAATGGCATTATCGTACCTCCCGGCGCTCACCCATACACTGGCTTTGTTAAAATAAGCAGAGGCGTAATCAGAATTGATGGCAATGGAAAAATCATAAGCTTCCACAGCCTTTTCAAATTCTTCCACTTTATGAAATACGATTCCAATATTGTACCACACATTGTCTGAGTAGGGATCCAGATCCAAATATTGTTGGTAATACTTGATACTATCATCATACCGGTGTAGCCGATCATAAAAGTATCCTAAATCGTAAAGCACAGAAAGATTGCTGGGCTGCTTCTGATAGGCCTGAATCAAGTATTTGATTGCCAGTTCAAAATGGCGAACATTCTCAAATGCAATGGATATATTGATAAGGGCTTCAAAAGTTTCCTCAGAAGACACTTCCAATCCGCGGTCAAACTGAGCTTCAGACTCTTTCAATCTGCCCAGCAGGCATAATGCAGTCCCCTTCAAGAAATAGCGCTCAGGATTGTTCTCTTCCCATACAGGAATATCCTCCAAAAGAGCGAGCGCTTTTTTAGGCTGGCCTTGCTCAATGTAGATATGTACGAACTTATACTTGATCTCTACTGAAGCCGGATGCTGCTGTTTTCCTAACTGAGCTGCCTCTCTCGCCTCGTCATATTGAAAATCGTCCAGGTAATAATCAATGATCTGCTCAAATTCCTCCACGTCAAAAAAGATGGACTGCGAACCGGTTCGCATATCTTCGTACTTCCTTAACAACACCAGGAACTCCTCATTCTCAAAAACTTGCTCTCTATTCTCACTCATTCCGTACTTCCATTTGAAGGTGTAAAGATAATTGATATTTGTAAGATATATAAATATGCTCCCCTCACCCGGCTCCTCCATCACTTAAATATCATCTTTTTATTAAATGCAGAACGATAAAGATCTGTTCACCACATTAAGGAATAGCACCAACTCATCATAATCTATTCAACATGCAAACAGGTAATCCTGCAAAACCTAAGATTAAGTTACTACCGGGGCAATACCGAGGATACGATATTGTGAAGATCCATTTCTATTACAATGAGGAGATCAAACAAATGGTTAGAACGGTTCCGGGCCGACAGTGGAATGTGGAAAACAAATATTGGTATATACCCCTCAAACAATTCGATCTGGTTGAATTTATCTTAATGTTCAAACCCATTGCAGATGTGGATTATTCCATTCTGGAAGAGTCATTTACCAAGTCGGTGGAAACATCTGAGTTCCATTTATCTAAAAAATTGAAAATCATCGCCTCCCGGCATCCTCGCCTTCCTGCAGGGTATTTAGAAAAATTGGAAAGTAAACGATATAGCCTCAATACCATCAGAACCTATATATGTTATATGGAAGATTTTATTCTGGAGTTTCAGAGCAAGGAGTTGGAACAAATCACTTCAGAAGAGATTAACGCCTATATACTAAGACTCATACGTTATAAAGGCATCTCTCCTTCGCAACAGAATCAGAGAATAAATGCTATAAAATTCTATTACGAGAAGGTGCTTGGCTTAGACAAGCAGCTCTATTATGTTGAACGTCCAAAAAAGAGCAGATCTCTTCCAAAAGTCCTTTCCGAAGAGGAACTGATCTCTATCTTACAAGCATTAACCAATATCAAACACAAGGCCCTAATAGCAACCATATATTCCTCAGGTTTGAGAAGGTCAGAATTGATCAATCTCCGAAAACAGGATCTCTACTTTGATCGAAAACTGATCTTGATTCGAGGAGCTAAGGGAAAAAAGGATAGAACAACAGTACTCTCTGATTCACTGGTAATTGTTCTTCGCAAATACCTTTTAGAACACAAACCCAATTACTGGTTATTTGAAGGGATGAACAGAAAACAATACAGCGGCACCTCCATTGCCAGAATCTTGGATAATGGCGCTAAAAGAGCCGGAATTGAAAAGAAAGTCACGCCCCATATGCTAAGACACTCATTTGCCACCCATCTTCTTGAACAGGGAGTCGATATTCGATACATCCAAACCATTCTTGGCCACGGATCAAGTAAAACCACCGAAATTTACACCCATGTCAGCAAAAAGTCTCTTTCAAAAATAAAAAGCCCTCTGGACACAATTTTATCAGATAAACAATGAATTCTTAGTAACTTAACAAACCACACGATACATGTAATATAAACCCCATCTATCTTTGCACATACGTTAGCGCCAATCGCTTTAAGTAGAAAGATGTATACATTCAAATATGTTAAATA